>JAEUIL010000857.1 GCA_016794255.1 Planctomycetaceae bacterium
CGACCAACGGTCGCGGCTTTATGCGGCAAACCACTCCCCAACGTCCGATAATGTTTCTTATGTTCGGATTTGGACCCCGAAAGTGCCGGGAAAACGCACTTTTTGAGTTTTCGCGATCCAGTTCCCTGCGGGCATGCGAAATCCACGCTGTTCGCCTGCCGATGGCTCAGGGGTTCACTCGCGATCGACCGTCACGAACGCGCGGCGGTTCGACCGTTCGACACGCGACGTGAGCTCGATTCGCTTCACGCCGCGATCGTCGAACCGAGCACGACGGCGAACGAAGTCAGGTCGTCGCGATGGCGCCTGCTACAACCCGCTGACCACCGATTCACGACCGAGGCCAAAACGGGTCTTACGCAGGGCTGCTCCCCTGCCAGGAGCCATTGTCGATTGGGGCTAGCCGACCGGCGGGCGTCGACGGCGATAAACCAGGCCGCCGACCAAAGCCAATCCAACCACGGCCAATCCGCCGATCAACCCGGTCGACCGGCACATCCGACACGACCCGCCCCCGTCTGCCACGCTGCTCAGGTCGTCGCTGTATTGCTTCTGCTGATAGTAATTCAGGTTCGGACCGCGTCGCTGAGCGTTCTCCGTCACCTTAAAGCGATATTCTTTCGTCGCTAAATTGCCGACGGCGTCCTTGAACTCGTAATTGATCGTCACGAAGCCGTCAGCGTCGGGCACAAGGTCGTGATAGTTCATGAGCATGTTCTTACAAGTCTGCACGCCCGCCACGTCGTCGTGCATTAAACCGCAGATCATAATGCCGTGCTTTAAATCATCCGGATGAATTTCGAGCTTGATGCGCGGGTCGAGTTCAAACGTCGGCGGCGTCGTGTCGACATACGTGAACTTGGTCGTCTCGGCTGACGACTTCTCGACTTTCCATTGCGACGCTTTACCTTCGCCCCGAACAAAACTCACGCTTTGCAGATTCTGGTCCAAGACGGTCGACCCGGCGTGTTTGGTTTCCCGGCTGGCTAAGGTGGTTTGCTTGGTGACAGATGGGCCAACCAACCCGCGAACCAGCGGGTCACGTTTCGCTTGCGGCGGCGCCAGTCGCCCGGCGATCGCCACCTGGAGTTCGTCCCACAGTTGCTGCGCGGTCTTGCCGTTAAGTTGCGGCACGCCATCTCCCTTGAACGGCACGGCTGACGCGAGCTGCTCAGCAAAGTAGAGTGTCTGCCCGACATAGCGATCGTCTTGCAGATGGATCACGTCGCTTTCGAACAGCACCGAAACGTCGCCGTTGTACGCGAAGTCGATTGGCAACAACTCGTAGTCGCAACGACCTTTGATCGCTGGCTTCAGCACTCCGCCGAACTGATTGTCGGCCAATGTCGTCACTCGGCCCGCCTCGACAGGGCTGGCGATGCGCACGTTGGTGCGATTATCCAATCGGCAGTGCGTGACATTCGTCGTGCCGCGCCACGGAATCCAGACACCAATCTCGAACCCGGCGACGGTCACGCGTTCGAGGGTCACGCGATCGGTCTTTTGATTGCCGTCGATTCCTAAGCCGCCGATGTCGCCGGTCGACGAATGCAACACGAGCGTGTCACGAATCACCGAGTCATCGGTGTAGGGCATGAAGATGCCATGTTCGTGCGTGTCCCAAAAGGCGCAGTGCTCGACGATCCCATCGCGATCGAACTCGGAATAGGTGTTCGTGTTCCACAACTCAAGACCGACGTTCGAGTTGCCGCTGAGGTTGTGAGCAAAAGAGTAGGGGAGCGCGCCGTTGGAAAGCCATTCGCTCTTGGTCATCGCTTGCAGATCGGCAGGCAAATTCTTGCGATGAAAGAACACGACTTTGTCGAACTCGTACACGGGCCGTGCGAAGATCGAGTAAGCCGCGGCGCTGTGGTGAAACGCGTAGTTATGCTCGATCGTGACCGCCGGGCTTTGCGTCCAGAAACCATGACCGCCGTGACCAAAGTCGTACACCGCGTCGCGGCTGCGGATCGGGTCGCCCGATCCGGCGGAGTACACGGCCATGTTGTGTCGAAACGCACCGATCTCGCTACCGTTCTCGGCAAAGAAGTGCGAACCGTGAATGCCAAACGTGACGTTGTCGGTCGCGATGACGTAGCTGCCGTGATTCACGAGACCATGCTTCGGGCTATCGACGATCACGTTGCCGACGAAATGCTGCGGCGGGGCAGCGAGCGAAGCGGCCTGACGCAGATGAAAGTGAACAGCATATCGGCCGATCGGATTGTTGCCGTTATCGACCGTGCCATCGTCCTTCAGCTCGGGCAATGTATGGGCATCGTGCGCGGAAGTGCGACCCAGGCCCGCGAAGCGAGCGCCGTGGATCTCGTTGCCAACGTGCGACATGAGAATGACGTGACCTCGGTCGGCAAGCGATTCGGTGCGCGCCGAGCGAAACGTGACATTGCGGGTCAAGTTACCCACCGGGATCGGTTTGCCGACCAACTCGGGTGATCGATGCGCGGTGGCGAGTGGTTGCGACAGCGCGATCGTCTTTTGGTCAGCGCTGATCGACTTGATCGTCGGGCGTTCGTCTTGTTCGTCACGACATGCGGCCGGGAACAACAATTCGTCGCCCACTCGCCAACCCACAACCGGCTCGGCGAACGTGATCGACTTCGCGCCCCGTTTCAGCTCAGTTGTCGGAAGCCCGAACGCGGTCTTTTCAGCGCCGTAAACCTCGACGGTACCGAGCGAGATCAAACCGCCGGTGACTCCGAAGCGATCGGGAACCTTGGCAAACGAGCCCGGCAGAAACTCGACGAGCGCCGTGTGATCGGCATTCACGCGCGCGGCACTCGTGCCGATGCGCAGTTTGCCGCCACGCTTGACCAAGATCGTGCAAACTTTCAGGCTCGTGTCGGCATCGGTCGCAAACGTCAAATCGCCTTCGACCGCCAACCAGTCGAGCGATGGTTGCACCGCAGTGTCTACGGTTAGCGTCAAGTCACGCGGCACGCGCACCCGAGCATGATCCGTCGGCAGCTTGCCATCGAGCCAAGTTTGAGCATCACTCCAGCGACCCGATCGTGCGACCGTGTGCGTCGTTTGCTCCAAGTCAAGCAGTGTCGACGCGAGCGCGATTTCTTGAGCGATGCTTTCGAGCTCGATGCACAGCGGCTCATCGGCAGCCGGCTTCTCGGCCGCCATCGCGATCGAGACCCAGGAGACCAGACAGAGCCCAAAGACGAAACGCCACATGGATAGTCTCCAAGAATGAGAAAGCGCCGACAATCGACTAGAACGGACGAGTGCCCGGTTGCGGTTGTTGAGCCGTGGGGGGAATGTTGCCCGGAACTGCGTACGGCGACGGGCCGTTGAACGGATTCGCGTTGGGATTCAGATACGGCTCGGCCGCGCGGCGAACCGCGTCTTCGGCGGTGCGTTGTAGACCGTTCTGCAAGTCTTGTTGCAGTTGCTCTTGGGTCGGCATTCGCCAGTTGTTCGCCGCCGTCGTAGGTAGTTGCGGCTGGTTGGGATCGAGTTGATGTTCGAGCCGATCGATGTGCGGCCCCAGCACCTCGCGCATCTCGGGCGGCATCACGGGCGTGGCGGCGTGCAGGAACCGCGCGATGTAGTCGCCCGAGCGGCTTTTCAACACCGCGTCGCGGCCCGAGGCCGAAAGCGTGACGACGAAGAACGTGATCACAATGCAATACAATACGCCCTTGGCCGCGCCGAAGAGCATGCCCACTTGATGATCGAACTCTTTGAGCTGCACTCGCTCTAACGCATTTCGCACGCCGCGTGACATGATCCAGATCAGCGCCGAGGCGGCCAGATACACGATCAACATCGCCACAAAGCGATTTAGATGCGGCGGCTGAAAATTGAGAAACGGAATGATCGTGTCCGCGAACTTGAGCGCCGCGAAGTAGCTCACCACCAGCGACGCGATCGCCGCCACTTGCCACACCATCCCTTTGCGCAAGCCGTAAACCGTCATGCCCACCAAAATCAAGATCATGAAAATGTCGTAGGGTTGCATGAGTCGCGCACGGGGCTAGAGGAGTCGAGTGAGATTGGGGCGGCAGTATAAAAACAAACCCCCGCTGCGAAAAGCTGAATGCGGTATAGCCGCCGAGTGCGACGACAGCACTGCCAGTAACGCTATCGAAGTGCCTGGGTGCGAAGCGACAACCGCAGCTACCTGCTCTTGGCTCGATCGAGGGATCGCGATACAGTCCCGCCCCGGTTGGCAAACCATTGGATGGATTAGCGCTCACACCTAGCTAGCAATCCGCTTCTATTCGGTAGAACTCACCATGGCTGACTTCAAAACACACATCACGACGAGCACTGTACTTGGCATCGGTTACGGTGTCGGCGCGAACCATTGGTACGGCTTGCCGTGGGAGAGTTGCGTGCTGGCCGGGGCCTTGTGCAGTGTGTCGGGCATGCTTCCCGATCTCGACAGCGACACCGGCTCTCCGCTCAAGGAGAGCTTGGCGTTCGGCTCGGCGGTCGTGTCGATGATGTTGATGCAACGGTTCCAGGATCCGTCGGTCACGCGTGAGACCATGGTCCTGGCGGGCGTGATCGGCTACATCGGCATTCGTTTCGGACTCGGTTGGATTCTCAAGTATTTCACGGTGCATCGGGGCATGTTTCATAGCTTGCCCGCGTGTCTGATCGCCGCCGAGATTGCGTTTCTAATCGCAACCGGGGACTTGAACATTCGCCTCTATAAGTCGGCCGGCGTGGTGTTGGGCTTTATGTCACATTTGATTCTGGACGAACTCTGGAGCTTCGATCTGATGCACGCCCGCATCAAGAGTTCGTTCGGCACGGCGATCAAACTCACGGGCGACAGCACCGTCTCGAACGTGTTCACGTACGCAACGCTCGCGCTGTTGAGCGTCGTGACGTTCAACGACCAGATCTGGGTCAACTCGCCGCCGCAGACGCAGCAACTGCACAACATCGCCACATCGATCATGCAGCGGGTAACGACCCAGCGGTAGTGCGCGGACCAGCAACGAACGCCGTTCTCAGAACTCGCGGCGGCTATCGAGGAGCAACGTCACCGGGCCGTCGTTGATCAGCGCGACCTGCATATTCTGCCGAAAGCGACCGGTCTCGACCTGCACACCGAGCCCTCGCACCGCGCTGCAAAACGCCTCGTACAAACTCTCGGCCAACTCGGGCGGCGCGGCGGAATCGAAACTCGGCCGACGGCCTTTGCGGCAATCGCCCATGAGCGTGAACTGACTGACGACCAGCATCGCGCCGCTGACATCGACCAACGAGCGGTTCATCTTGCCCGCGTCGTCCTCGAACACTCGCAGGCTCACGATCTTGTCGGCCAGATACTTAACGTCATCGAGCGTGTCCCCCTCGCCGACACCAAGCAGCACGAGTAATCCCTGCGAGATTTGCCCAACGATCTCGGTCGAGATCGTGACCGAGGATTGAGTCACACGTTGAACGACGGCACGCATGATTACTGCTCCACATCCAGCCCGCGATCACTGCGGATCTTCTTCACTGCGTCCATCACACGGCCGATCACCGCTTGGTTCTCGCTCATGTAGTACGACTGCTGCATGAAGGCCCAGACGATTGTGAACAGTCCGATGCCGGCGGTGACGAGATGCATCCATTTCCACTCGATCCCGGCGATCAGGGGCAGCTTGGTGGTGGCCGAGGGGTCGGCGGCTCCGCCCATCGCGACGATCACCACGGGCACGAGCATCCCGGTGACCGCCCAGGGAAACGACGCACGTTTCAACAACGTCGAGTGAACGACATGCGTCTGGTCGATGCCGTAGGTGTCGCAAACTTCCTTGACCCAACGCGTGGTGCCGACAAAGTAGGTCACCGCAATGCTGTTGATCAAGATCACGAACATGCCCGCAGCAATGCCGGTGAGTCGATGCATCGTGGCCCGCGATTGCGTGACGAGATCCTTGCGATCGTGGATGTCGCCGAGTTCGATCGACAGCCCGAGCAAAAAGGTGCCAATCACAAAGATCACGGTCACAATGGCCAGCGTTTTGAAGATGCGATTCATAGGAGTTTCAAGAGCGAGGCAGATTCCAGGGGCGTTCTAAACCATGAGCCGACAATAGTGCGTCGTTAGCAAGGATCTCGTGCGTCGGACCGATCGCTTGGATCCGGCCTTGATCGAGCACGACAACGCGTGAGCAGGTCTCGACAATCATTTCCAAATCATGGCTGGCGATCAACCGGGCACACGTGAGCTTGAGCATCAACTGAATCAGCTCGCGGCGACCACGGGGATCGAGATTCGCCGTCGGCTCGTCAAACGCGATCAGTTCGGGCTGACACGCCAAGACGCCGGCCAAGCAAACGCGTTTCCGCTCGCCAATGCTGAGTTGATGCGGCGTGCGCTGTTCAAACCCGGTCATGCCGACCGCGGCGAGCGACTCGTCGACGCGACGTTGCACCTGATCGTGCGCGAGGCCGAGGTTCAACGGACCAAACGCGACGTCTTCCTCGACGGTAGGACAAAACAGTTGATCGTCGGGGTCCTGAAACACGAGTCCGACACGACGCCGGACCTCGGCCAAGTTGTCCGTGGTAACGTCGAAGCCATCGATCGACACCGCCGCGCGCGATGCCGCACCGTTGAGAGCAGCGCGGGGCATCCTCTCCCCTGCCCTGCCCTGCCCTGCCCCGGGCTGCAGACCGTTGAGGTGCCACAGCAGCGTGCTTTTGCCCGCGCCGTTGGGCCCGACGAGTCCGACGCACTCGCCGAGTTCGATCGTGAACGACACATCGTCCAAGGCCGTTTGACCCTGGGGATAGCGATACGACAGATGATGAACTTCGACCAGCGGCATGATGGGGACGAACGGCTTCAGGCGAAACCGATAGCGTACCCCGGCCAGGGCGGCGAGCGAAAGGGGCGACGACATAAAGCCGCGACCGGTGGGCGCGAAACCGCAAGCGAAGGCCCTACACGCTGGCGATGGCGAATGTTTATTGAGAGCGGCCCTATTTTGGCCAGACTTCGAAACGATAGACGTAGAGATTCGTTTCGTCGTCGAAGTTCAACTCGCCGGGGTCGAATGTGAACAACGTCGGATCAATCGACTCGTTGATCTGCACCTCGTAAAACTCTGTCGCTAACAAGACCCGGAGCGCGGCCCCACTCCCCTCCCCTGCCGGTTGCGAGGCGG
>JAEUIL010000766.1 GCA_016794255.1 Planctomycetaceae bacterium
GTCGGCTGTCGTATTTCCTCTGGAGTTCTATGCCCGACGCCGAGTTGCTCGCACTCGCAGAGCAGAACCGGCTGCATCAACCCGAGGTGCTGCGAGCGCAAGTCGAACGGCTGCTGCGTGACCCACGGGCTCAAGCGTTCACTGAGAATTTTGTCGGCCAATGGCTCAGCCTTCGGGCGATCGACGCCACGGTTCCCGACCGCTATCTGTACCCCGAGTACGAAGATATTCTCAAGATGTCGATGCTCGAAGAAGTGCAGTTGTTCTTCAACGAGGTGTTACAGCATGACTTGAGCCTGACGAACTTCGTGGCGTCGGACTTTACGATGCTCAACGGTCGGCTCGCGAAACACTACGGCATCGACGGTGTCACCGGCTGGCGGTTCCAGAAAGTGCCGTTGTCTCCCGAGAGTCATCGTGGCGGCGTGCTCACGATGGCCGCGGTGCTCAAAGTGACTGCCAATGGCACCACTACATCGCCCATTCTGCGCGGTGCTTGGGTTCTCGATCGGATTCTCGGCACGCCGCCACCGAAGCCAACGATGGACGTCGAGGCAGTCGAGCCTGACATTCGTGGCGCGACCACTATTCGCGAGCAACTCGCCAAACATCGCGGGCACACCGAGTGTGCGGGGTGTCACGCTCGCATCGACCCGCCCGGCTTCGCGCTGGAAAGCTTTGACGTGATCGGCGGATGGCGCGAACATTATCGCAAGGTCAACGAAGGCGAGCCAACCGTGGTTAAGGGTCGCCGCGCGCGTTATTTACAAGGTCCACCGGTCGACGCGGCTGACGTGCTGCCCGACGGACGGCGATTCCGCAATATCGACGAGTACAAGCAACTGCTGTTATCCGACAAGGATCAACTAGCCCGGGCGCTCGCCGAGAAGCTGCTCGCCTATGCCACCGGCGCGGCACCGACATTGACCGATTATGCTGCGGTGGAGGCAATCGTCGGCCGAGTGCGCGAGCGAAAGTACGGTTTCCGGGCGTTGATCCACGAGATCGTGCAGAGCGAGATATTCCAGTCGAAGTAATGTTGAAACAAACGTAAGACAGGGAAACACAGAGACACAAAGGGCACCGTGAGAAAAGGAAGAAGGACGAACTGACGTGCTAAACCAAGCACCAAGAACTAGAAACCAAGAACTCACTCCTCGCTGTGCCTCCCTGGTTAGCCTGCTCTTTCCTTACGGAATCGAATCATGAACCTGACCCGCCGCCGTATGCTCCGCAGCATGGGCGTTGCCTTGGCTTTGCCGCGGCTCGATATTTTTGATCCGGCCCGAGCGGCAAGTGCTGCCCAGTCGCGGCGACGAATGGTGTGTATCTGCACGCCGCTGGGTCTTTATCCGTCCAATTTCTTTCCCGAGAAGCCGGGCCGCGATTACATTGCGACGCCGTATCTCGAGCTGCTCGCGGAACATCGCCACGACTTCACGGTCATCTCCGGCCTAGCCCACGCGGGCATGAGCTCTGGCTTTGCTCACCAAGCGTCGGCCAGCTTTCTGACCGGAGCCCCCGGCGCGGGCCGACCTGGCTTTCGCAACTCGATTTCGCTCGATCAATTCGCGGCAGATCACATCGGCGGCGAGACGCGATTTCCGAGCCTCGCGCTGTCGGCCGAAGGGGCCGGGCTGTCCTGGACGCGCACCGGTGCGCTCGTCCCTGCCGCGACGTCACCGTCGCGCGTATTCGCCAAGCTGTTCTTGGACGGCAAGGCCGACGAGGTGCAGACTCAGATCCGACGCCTCGAAGATGGTCAAAGTATCTTGGACGACGTCCGGTCGCAGGCGAGTGCGTTACGTCGTGATCTCGACCGCGGCGACCGTGACAAGCTCGACGAGTATCTTACCAGTGTGCGGGAACTCGAACGGCGACTCAACAAAGATGTCACCTGGGCCAAGACTCCCAAGCCCAAGGTCGACGTGCCGCCGCCGACCGATATTCCAAACGTCGCCGATCTTATCGGTCGGTCACGGCTTTTGTTCGATCTCACGCACCTGGCGCTGCAAACCGATTCGACCCGACTGGTGACCATTATGTTGGCGGGTACCACATACGTCCCACCGATCCCCGGCGTGTCGCTTGGCCATCATGATCTCTCGCATCACGGCAAAGATCCCGGCAAGCTCGAACAACTTAAGATTGTCGAGCTCGAAACGATGAAAACGCTGCGCGATTTGTTCGGCAAGCTGAAGCAATCTCACGAGGGGAGCGGCACGCTGCTCGATCACACGACCGTGTTCCTCGGCAGCAATCTCGGGGACGGCAGCAGCCATTCGGTGAAGAATCTACCTGTGCTCATCGCTGGCGGCGGTTTTAGGCACGGCCAGCATCTGGCGTTCGACGAAAACAATCATCCGCCGCTCTGCAATCTGTTCGTGAACATGCTGCAACGCTTGGGCATCGAGACCGATACATTTGCCAATAGCACAGGAACGCTGAACGGATTAGAAATGACGTGAGAATCTTTGACTGCCAGCCGTCCCGACATGTGGAGTTGAAACGATGAACCGATTGAAATGGTTGCTGGCGCTGGTGACGTTACTAGCAATAAGTTTGCTATCCGATTGCGTCGATAAGATCGAGGCTGCCGAGCCGGTAACGCTCGACAATCTCATCGCGCCCGAGGCAAATCGCGCGGATGAGCCGTTGGCGGAGGCGTTCTCGCTCGATCGGGCTGCACATTTTCTCGACTCGGCCGCGCTCGATTGGCAGCAGTCGTGGCAATGCTTCACGTGTCATACGAACATCTCGTACTTGATGGCCCGGCCGTCGCTCTCGGCCGATGCTCCGGCCCATCGTGAGGTCCGTCGGTACGCCGAAGAGTTGATCAGCCTGCGTTGGGAAGAAGTTGGGCCGCGGTTCGATGCGGAAGTGGTCGCGATCGCGGCTGCATTGTCATTGAACGATGCGGCGACGAGTAGGAAGCTGCATCCGCTGACGAGGGTGGCACTCGACCGGATGTGGACCGCCCAACGTGAGTCGGGCGACTGGAAATGGCCGATCAATTGTCGCTGGCCCCCGATGGAGTCGGATGAGCATTACGGCGTCACCTTAGCTGCGATCGCCGCCGGTGCAGCCCCGGACAATTACGCACAAACACCTGCCGCACAGGCCGGTCTCGCCAAGATTCGCAAGTTTCTCGCGGATCATCCGCCGGTCGATTTACATCACAAGGGGATGATCCTTTGGGCGGCAAGCTACGTGGATCAACTCGTGACCGACGGGCAGAGAAAGTTATGGATCGACGAGTTGCTGGCGGTCGAGCGTCCCGGCGGCGGCTGGGGGTTCGCGACGCTTTACCCGTGGGATCGTGGTGACGACAAAGAGCAAGACCTCACCGCGACCGACGGTTATGGTACAGGCTTCGTCGTGTATGTGCTGCGTCGCGCCGGGGTCGCCGCGGATCATCCGGCCGTCAAACGGGGCGTGACATGGCTCAAACAACATCAACGGACCAGCGGACGGTGGTTCACTCGATCGTTGAACAAAGACAACGAACACTTTATCAGTCACGCTGGCAGCGCCTTCGCCGTGATGGCCTTGGCCGCGTGTGGCGAGAAGTAGACAGTAGGCGGAAAGCAGAGGGCAGTAAACAGTAGGCAGCAAGCGGTGACGACTTGCGAGTTCCCGATCTTCGACCAAGAACGAACGACCAAGAATTAAGAACTTGCCTCCGGTTAAACGACACTTCTCCAGCTTCCTTTTTCAGCGAGCGTCGATATGCGTGGTGTTTTGATTCTGAGTGTGCTGCTCTCGTGCGCCGTGTTACGAGCCGCGGAGCCGGCGAATCATTTGGAACAACTCACCATGGCAGCTCAAGCGGCTCGGCAGAAAGCAGCTTCCGAGCCTGTGGTCCACGACCGCTCGTCGCCGCCGGTGATCGCTTACCTCGCGGAGCAGTCGCGCCGGCGAGCCGTGCGACTGGCGGGGCTTAAGCTGCGTCTGGCTGACGCTGAGCGAGACGCGAGCAAAGCCGAATTAGCACCGGTGCTGAAACAGCAACTGGCCGATCTGGAGAGCAAGCCTCCCGAGGCGGTCAGTTTCGACGCGGCGTACGGCTACGAACCGACGACCGGCTTGATCGGCTACTCGAAGAAGGTGCGATTACTCGAAAATACAACCGACGGCAATTCGGTGATCCTCGTCGATAGCGCGGCGCTCGTGATCGGTGGTCTCGGCACGAGCCAGTATGCCAGCGGCAAGTTCTTCGGCGTGGAACAGGCGATTCTGGTCGGCGCTCCTCGAGCCGACTACATCTTTCGCGGCTCACCCAAGAAGTGTTACGACGCCACGCTTGTCGATCTCGAAAAGCTGTTGCAGGAGAAGCCATGAACCGCGTGCTGCTCATTTCGGTCGCCGCTGTTTGCGGACTAAGTGCGATTTCGCTCCCGGCCGCCGAGCCTTCCGCCGTCACGCATCGTCCGGCAGTTCCTGGCGTGTTGCGGCTGCAGTTACGCGAGCGTCGTGAGGAGCCTGCGGGTAGTGGCGAAGTAAAGGTTCATGAGCGAGCCGTGGATTGGCAGGTGGCGGAGACGGCAATCATCGTCTGCGACATGTGGGACGATCATCATTGCAAGATCGCTGCCCAACGGGTGGGCGTGCTCGCGCTGCGGATGAACGCAGTACTCACGGCCGCTCGTGATCGAGGCGTGATGATCATCCACGCCCCAAGTGAAACGATGAATATCTACGCTGGATCGCCCTATCGCACGCGGCTGGAACTCGCGCCGCTCGCCGTGCCGCCGGTCCCCATCGAGCGGCGTTGCGACACCGATCTGTCGCGCGAGCCCGCCCCGTTGCCGGTCGATCGCAAACTTGATTGTGACGATCCGACACTCGACATTGTCGTGCGACGGCACTCGCGGCAACATGCGGCGATCGACATCATTGGCTTCGACGGTGTGAGCGACAGCGGCGTCGAGATCTATAACTACTGCGAACAAC
This sequence comes from Planctomycetaceae bacterium, assembly GCA_016794255.1. Classification (GTDB taxonomy): domain Bacteria; phylum Planctomycetota; class Planctomycetia; order Pirellulales; family PNKZ01; genus JAEUIL01. The sequence goes on from JAEUIL010000766.1 coordinate 4,954, forward strand.
AGGGGATCAAGAATATTGTGCTGATGGGCGTCCATACCAACTACTGCATTCTCGCCCGGTCGTTCGGCATTCGGCAGATGGTGCGATTGGGGCGGAATGTCGTGCTTGCGCGCGATTTAACCGATGCGCTCTACGATCCGCGGCAGCCACCGTATGTGAGCCACGCGCGGGGAACGGAAATGGTCGTCGAGCATATCGAACGTTATTGGTGCCCCTCGATCGTGAGCAGCGATCTCACGCGAGTTGTGCCAGGCTCGGACGATCCTCGGCCCTCGCCGAACCGGCCGGTGTCGCCATGAGCCGAGTGGGTACGGCCGCTATTGTCGTGATCGCCCTGTTGATTACCGCCCCGCGGTTGTCAGCCCAAGGTCGCGATTATCTAGCGGCTCACTACGACAAGCATGAGTATCAGATTCCGATGCGTGACGGCGCGAAGTTGTTCACCGCCGTTTACACGCCTAAAGACCACTCGCAAACCTATCCGCTCTTGCTGTTTCGCACACAGTCGGGCATCCCGCCGTATGGCGCGGATCAGTTTCCGGCGAATCTCGGCCCGTCGGCCCATTTCCCGCGTGAAAAGTACATCTTCGTGACGCAAGACATTCGCGGTCGCTGGATGTCCGAGGGAGAGTTTGTCGTCCTGAGGCCGCAGATCACGCCGAAGACGACTCCCCGCGATGTTGACGAAAGTACGGATACGTACGACACGATTGACTGGTTGTTGAAGAGCACTCCGCAGCATAACGGCCGCGTCGGTCTATACGGCACTTCTTACCGCGGCTGGCTCGCGGCAGCTGGGATGATCGACGCCCATCCTGCGCTCAAGGCGGTGTCCCCGCAAGCTCCCGTGGGAGATACGTTTGTCGGCGACGACTGGCATCATAACGGGGCCTTCTTTCTCAATCACACGTTCTTCTACGCACCGCGCAAGGGGCATCGCCGCTCGGGCCCGTCGAGCATGCCGCCACCGATACGTGACTACGGCACGAACGACGCCTACGACTTCTTTCTCCGGCTCGGCTCGGTAGCCAACGCCGAGACCCGATACTTCCGGGGCGAAGTCCCGTATTGGACGGAAGTCTTGCGACATCCGAACTATGACGACTTTTGGAAGCGCACGGTCCTCTTGCCCCATTTGCGAAATATTCGACCGGCGGTGTTGATCGTCGGTGGTTGGTATGACTGCGAAGACTTGTACGGCACGTTAGCCACGTATCACGAAATCGAACGTCACAACCCCGGCACGACAAACACGCTGGTGCTGGGGCCGTGGATTCATGGTGGCTGGAATGACAGCAAGACCGATGGCTCACGGTTGGGTGCAGTGAGTTTCGCTCAACCGACGGCCGAACACTTTCGCGAGCAAATCGAAATGCGGTTCTTTGAGTATCACCTCAAAGGGCGTGGTTCATTCAAACCGCCCGAGGCGTTGGTCTTCGAGACCGGCGCGAATCGCTGGCATGAACTCGAACAGTGGCCCCCTGCGAAGACCGAGCCGGTCATTTTCTATCTGCAATCGCAGGGAAAGCTGGCCACGCAACCGCCGACGCGCGAAGATACTCAGGAGTTTGACGAATACCTGAGCGACCCCGCCAAGCCAGTGCCATACACGGAGCAGAATGCGTTTCGCGTGATTCCCGAATTCATGGTGGCCGATCAACGGTTTGCCGCACGACGACCCGACGTGCTGACTTATGAAACCGAGCCGCTCGATGTTCCACTTACACTCGTGGGGCCGTTGACAGCCGAGTTGCACGTTTCGACCAGCGGGACCGATGCCGACTGGATCGTGAAGCTGATCGACGTCTATCCGGCGAACACGCCCGACCCCGAGCCCAACCCGGCGGGCGTGCGACTCGGGAACTATCAGCAACTGGTGCGTGCGGAGGTGATGCGCGGCAAATATCGCAATAGCCTGGAGCATCCCGAGCCGTTTACGCCCGGCGCGCCCACGGTGGTGCGGTTCACGTTGCCTGACCTGTATCACACGTTTCAGCCCGGCCATCGGCTGATGCTTCAAATTCAAAGCTCTTGGTTCCCGCTCGTGGATCGAAATCCACAACGCTTTGTGGACATTTACCAAGCACGGGACACTGATTTCCAGTCGGCCGTGCATCGGGTGTATCGCAGTTCCACCCGGGCCTCGCAAATTCGTGGTACACGCTTGCCATAGATGCTGGTAACGGTTGTGACGAGGGAGGAGCCATGGTACCGAATTGGTAT
>JAEUIL010000871.1 GCA_016794255.1 Planctomycetaceae bacterium
CGGCCCGAACACATTCACCACGCGCTCCGCGAGCACGCCGGGATTGTGGAGCATCCGTTTAGCAAGAAGTTCCCGTTCGAGTCATTGACTGAAAAGGACAAGCTCGTCGGCCTGTGGGGGTAAATTGAACACTGCGATTTCCCCAGGGTGGGCAATACCGAACAACGCGTGTGAATAATGGTTGCCTAAGAACTACATAAGGTCAATTAACCTATGTGGGCAGTGTGGTAATGTCGAGTTGCAAATGCAGGTCAAGTGGCTTTCAACGGGTATTGTCAAATGAATGACGACAGCAATTTAGTAAATCGAGATTTAGTCGCCCAAATGTTGCGAGACTCATTTGAGGAGGGGCTCAAGTTCAGGATTGAACGGTACCTTGCAGCCAAGCAGCTCATGGTTATACCGAGTTCACATTTTTCTCGCGCGTTTCGGGAATGCGCAGAACTGTATACTTCTGGAAACTTCATCGCAACGACAATGGTTGCTCAAGCAGTCGCCGAGGGAGTGGCGAATTACATCGCGAAAAGAATTGGCGTTGAAAGACATTCCGAAATGAACTTGGATTGCCTCGCGGGAGTTCTAGTGGTTGAAGAGGCAATTTTGCTTTCCACGGCAAAGGCGATCAGAGCCATCCGCAAGAAATATCGGAATGACTACCATCATATGAATCCCAAAGTAAAAGACCTAGACCACGAAAGATGGGCAGGTGAGTGCATTAGTGACTTGGCTTCAATCGCAAGCGACGTATTTGGCTCTCAGATTGTAAATGGCGAACTGGTACTGAATTATCCCAAGTACTGGGATGTCAATAGTGACGGGGATGTTAAAGCCAATGTGCGTTTCAAAGCATGACAGTTTGAATAGCGGAACTGGCCTCAGAATGTCCTGTATCTCTTAGCGATGGAGGGGGTGCTCATCGCGACCACGTCTTAGATTCATCTTGCTAACGCCATCGGAGCCAGCATCAATTTGTTGGGAGTGTGCCTGGCTAAATCTGCCGCTACCCGCTTCCAAACTTGCTCAACGCTAGATCCTTCAATCCCTTGAGATCGAGCTTGCCGGTGCCTAGATGTGGGATCGCTTCGACTTCGATGAAGCTGTCCGGCGATGGGATCCAGATGTTCGGTAGGCCCGCATCGCCGAGGCGTTTGCAGATCTCGGCGGGTGTCATCGCGAGCGCGGTGTGCACCACGACCAATCGTTCGCCTTTGCGGGCATCAGGCACCGCGGTGACCGCCAGCTTTAGTTCGTCTTCGCCGGCTTGAATCACGCCTTGCAGCGTCTCTTCGATCTTGATGTGCGGTACCATTTCGCCGCCGATTTTGGAGAACCGACTCTGCCGGCCCGTGATCTTGATGAAGCCATCGACGTCGACCAGCGCAATGTCGCCGGTCGTGTACCAGCCATCTTTCAAGACCGCCGCGGTCTTGTCGGGCTTGTTGAGATAGCCCCGCATCACGTTCGGCCCTTTGATGAGCAACATGCCAGGCTCGTCCGTGCCGAGATCGCGGCCCGAGTCGGGATCGACGATCCGCGCGGCGACACCTTCGATCGGTCGCCCAACCGTTCCCTCTTTGGCATACACGGCGAAACCGTCGGCTGGCGGCTGGCGACTGGCCGGAATGTTGACGCTGACCAATGGCGCACACTCGGTTGTGCCGTAGCCCTCGACCGGTCGCACGCCAAACTTCTGCTCAAACGCTTCGCACAGGTCGACGGGCAACTTCTCAGCGCCACCGACGATGACGTTGAGCGTCTTGAAGTCCTCGGCCGGCACGCGCTTGAGATACGACCGCAAGAAAGTCGGCGTGCAGAGCAGCAGCGTCCCCTTTTCTTCGCGGCACAGTTCGCCAATCTTCTGCGCCTCGAGCGGTGAGAAGTGATATGCCCCCTTCAGCTCGAGCGTCAGAATCGTCCAGCAGGTCACCGTATAACCGAGCGAATGGAAGAACGGCAAAATGCCCAGCAGCGTGTCGTTCTTGTCGATCTTCACAATCTCGCCAATCGCTTGCACGTTCGAGCCGACATTTTCATAGGTCAGCATCACGCCTTTCGGTTCGCCGGTGGAGCCCGACGTGAAGATGATCGTGATCACGTCGCTGGGCTTGATCTTATGCAGGCCGAGCCAACGATCGAGCAGGAACGCGGGCACGGCGAACGCCTGAAACGCAGCCGCGAGTTTGTCGAACATCGTGACGTCCTTGCGGAAGTCTTCGAGATAAACGATCTCGGCATCGAGCTGCATGTCGAGCTTCTTCATCACCTGCCGACTGGTGATCACGTGGCGAATTCCTGCGTCGCGGATGCAGTGATTCATCACATCTTGCGAGACGGTGTAGTTCAAGTTCACGGCCACCCGCCCGCACAACGGCATGGCGGCGTTCACTAATACCGCGCCGGCCGAAGGGGGCAACAGCACGCCGACATGCGTTTCGTCCGGCTGCAACACGTGTTTCAGAAACAAACGTCGCAGAATCAATGTTCGCAAAAGCAGTGAGCTGCCGGTCAGCCGTTGACCGGTGGTATCGACGACTTTCTCTCGGCCACGGCTGCGGCGACACGCACGAATGAAGAGCCGAGGGAGGGCGAGGCGTTCACGTTGGGAATAATCCATGGCTTGGGCTCCGAGCTCCAGAACTGCTTTCCGCACGGGATCGACCGACGTGACGTTCTCGAGCGGTTTGCCGAACACAAAGTGCGCGCGATACGGAATCCGTCGCGGTCGTTTCCAAAAGTACTTGCCGCCTTGAAAGCTGAAAATACTCCCCCACAGGCCGCCCAAAAAGACCGGGATCACCGGCACGCCCGTGTCTTTGAGAAACGACAGCAGCCCCGGCTGAAACCCCATCAATTGTCCCGTGCGACTCAGACCCCCTTCGGGAAAAATACAGACCACCTCGCCATTCTTCAGCGCTTCGCGCGCCGTGCGGATCGCGTCGATCACCGAGCGACGATTGCCCGGCTTGATCGGAATCGCCTTGGCCAACGCGAACATGTGTTTGAGGGGCCACATGTCGTAGTAGTCGGCATAGATCACCATCCGGATCGGCCGCTCCGTAGCGACGCCGAGCAACAAGCCATCCATCCACGACACATGGTTCGGCGTCAGGATCGCGCCGCCGGTCGCGGGAATGTTTTCCTCGTTCACTAGCTTCACGCGATAGATCGTCGACGTGATCAACCATACTAAGAGCCGCGATGTCGCGAGTGGCAGCAAAGTAAAGGCATAGATCGCGACCGGCAGCGAGAGCGCTCCAGCAAGCAGAAAAATGCCACGCGGCGACAGCAGCGGCGTCATCTCGGGTCCGCGCGGCAACTGGACGAGCCAGAAAATCAACGACGCCAACAACATGCCCGAGTACGTGAGCAGATTCGACGCGGCCAGGATCGCCCCGCGTTTCTCGGGCGGACTGCGATGTTGCAGATAGCTGGCGAGTGGCACGTCGAACATGCCCGCGGCGACCCCCAAGCAAAACAGGCTGCAACAACTCATCCAGACCCCGTCGGCCAGGAACAACGACGCGGCCGAGCCGCTCAGCGCCGCCGCCGCCATCGGCACCAGTCCCAACTCGACTCGTCCGCGCGACCAGATGCCCGCAAGTACATTGCCGATCGCCACGCCCACGGTCAGCACGCCCATCAAGGGCCCGATTTCCTTTTGCGTCAGCCCCAGGGTCTGAATGCCAAACGCATCGACGGTCAGTTGCGTCAGCGAGGCGAGCGTCCAGAAGAACGCACTGCCCATGGCCACACGTAGCAGCGCACGCGGCTGATTGAGCGACATTAAGTCGCGCACCGTCTGTGCAAACGGGTTCCAGGGAAAAGGTCGCGTTGGATTGTCGGCCGGGAGATAGCGCATGAACAAACTACAGCACCAACCCGCCAGCGCCACGCCCGCGATGATCGCCCCCAAGATCCACCACTGCTCGTGTCGCAGCAGTTTCGTCTCGTCATAAACATAGTTGCCGATCACGGTCCCCAACACGATCGCGATCACGGTGGTAAGTCCGAGCGTCGCGTTGGCGGCGGACAGGCGGTTGGGACGCACGATCTCGGGCAGCGAACCGAGCTTAGCCGGGGCAAACATCGCGCTCTGGGCACCCATCAGAAACAACACGGCGAACAGCGCGTAGATATTGTCCTGCAAGATCGCGACCACGCCCAAGAGCATCACGAAGAACTCCAGGCCCTTCGTCGCCACGACGACGCGTGTCTTGCTGAACCGGTCGGCCAACCAACCCGCTGGTGTCGCGAGCAAGATGAACGGCAACACGAGACAAGCCAAGCCAAAGCTCAACACCTTGGCTTGATGTTCCGGCGCCACGAGTTCCTTGCCGATACCGATCACGAGCCAACGAAAGATGTTGTCGTTCGTGACTCCCAGAAAATTCGCGCCGAGTAAGCCGAGAAACGCGCGATCGAGTAAGCCGCCGGTCGGATGAGTGGTCGAAGGTGATGAGTCAGTCGCGGCCGTGGAATCGGTGTTCATGCGAGAAGCTAGGCCCGAGGTGTGGTGGCAAGGTGCACCAAGGATACGTGCGAACGCCCCGATACGTCCACCGCAGATCAGGCCCTCGTTTTCTCGCCATTTCCGCCGGGATCTATCGGCAAAACTCAGATCTGATAGTTCGGCTCGGGTTCGAGCACATCCGAGTTCTCGGCCCGAATGCGGAGTTTCGGCTTGTCGAGCACGACGGTCGTATGCGGATCGACGCTCTTGGTGATCCATACGCTCGAGCCCACGACCGAATGATGGCCGACGACGGTGTGACCGCCGAGAATCGTGGCGTTGGCGTACACGATGACGTGATCCTCGAGCGTCGGGTGACGCTTCGCACCGCGGATCAATTGTCCGTCGTTATCCGTGGGGAAGCTCAGAGCGCCGAGCGTGACACCCTGATAGAGCTTGCAGTGGTCGCCGATCTCGCACGTTTGACCGACGACGACGCCCGTGCCGTGATCGATGAAAAAGTACTTGCCGATCCGCGCCCCGGGATGGATATCAATGCCGGTCTTGCTGTGCGCCCATTCGGTCATCATCCGCGGGATCAACGGGATCTCGAGCTCATACAGAGCATGCGCAAGTCGATAGACCGTAATCGCTTCGAGGCCCGGGTAGCAGAACACGATCTCGTCCGAGTTGCGAACCGCCGGGTCACCCTCGTATGCGGCTCGCACATCGAGCGCGAGCATATGCCGCAACTCGGGCAGTTGATCGAGAAACTGGAGCGTCTTGGCCTGTCCCATCGCCTCGTAATCCATCTCGGGATCGACCGCGCCGTGGGTGGCGAGCGCGTCGTGTCGCAAGGCCCGGCCGATCTGCGCCGTCAGCTTGTCGTGCAACTTGTCGATCAGATCGCCGACGTGATACATGACATTGCCGGCATGCAGCCCCTCGCGCCGCCGGTAGCCCGGATAGAGAATCTCTTTCAGATCTTCGATCGCCGTCACGACCACTTCGTAATTCGGCAGAGGGCAATGGCCCAAGTGATTGATCGTCGTGATGTCGTGATACGTGTCGACGATCCGTTTGGTGAGTTCGTGCAGCTCTTCTTTTTTGCGAAAGTCAGTGGCCACAGTTCGATTGCTCCGGCGCGACCGATTTGCGGGAAGCGGTCGCGCACTATCAGGACTTGGTGCGAGTGGGTCAGTCGAGGAGCCGCCGAGAGTCACACCCTCGGGCGGGGCGAGCGGGGTCCGGTCAAGCCGGACATCGACACAAACAGCCAGCACATCCCAAGCTGCTGCGCAATCGCAACCAGCGGGAATCAACAGCGCGAAGTTCGTCGACTGGCCGGTCCATAACTGACTCGAAAAGAGGCCAAAACCTGCGGTCGGAACGCACTTATCGTAGGCGTCACTACCGGCACAATCAAGCTATCTGAAATAGTCATCGGTCAGGCAATGTGACGAATTTGAGGGAAAATCGCTCCCATCCCCCGCTAATGGCGACCACGAACGCGGCGGCCGTCCCGGGGGCGGTGGTGATACCGTTTGGGAATGTGTGCCATGTCCACGTCTTCGTGGACATGCGTTTTCCTCGAGAAACATGCCCACGCGGACGTGGACATGGCACACGATTCAGTCAAACGGCATCACTACTCCGCAGCCAAACAACTTGACATGCCAAACGATTCGAGCCGAACATGGTCCTGCATCGCGCTCCGCTGACCCAATCTGGAAGTCGATCTCTGTGTCTGCACTGAACCGCTCCTCGCGTTTGCCCCCCGGTCAGCAATTGGTTGCTCCCGGCAAGTTCCCGTTCGTGGGCGAAAAGTCGCCGGCCGAGCGCGACGATCCGTGGACAGTCACCGTGGCCGGATGCGTCGAGCACGAACAGACTTGGTCGCTCGACCAATTGAGTGAATTGCCGCAAGTCGAGCGGACGATTGACATTCACTGCGTGACCCGCTGGACCAAGCTCGACGCACGGTTTCGTGGCGTGCGACTAAGCGAGTTGTTGAATGTCGTGCAACCCACGAGTGCCGCGAAATTCGTATCGCTCGTGGCACGCAGTCCACGCGCCCATAGCACCTCGCTCGCGCTCGCCACGGTACTCGAACTCGACGCACTGATCGCGCTCGAATATGACGGCGCGCCACTGGCCACCGACCACGGCGGGCCGGTGCGGGTGATCGTGCCCGAGCGGTACTTTTACAAGAGCCTCAAGTGGCTCGAACGCATCGAGCTCTTATCCGTCGATCGGCTCGGTTATTGGGAAGCGAACGCCGGCTATCACAACGAAGCCGATCCGTGGCGCGAACAGCGGTTCTTGGCCGCCAAGTTGACGCGGCAACAAATGCAGCAAGTGCTCGCCACGCGCGACTTCTCTGGCTTGGACTTGCTCGGCATCGACGCCCGAGGGCACGACCTTGCCGGACTGCAAGCACGTAGCGCGCTGTTGCGCAACGCGTGGTTCGATAACGTGAACCTGAACGGCGCTTGTTTCGCCGGTGCCAATCTCTCCGGGGCTCACGTCCGTTGCGCCGATTTGCGCGGCGCGAACTTTCGCGACGGGAACTTGGAAGGGACCGACTTCGCGGGCGCAGACTTACGTGGAACCGACTTCCGCGGGGCATCGCTCATTGCCGCGACGTTTGTCGATGGCGACACGAGAGCGATCATCGACACGACTACGCTGTTCGATCGCGAGATTGAGGAACAACTGATGCCCGAGCAACTCGCGTTTGTGAAGAAGCAACGCGATGTGAGGTAGATACAAGAGTCAATGCCAGGGCGATGTCCGCCGCCATCACGACGGAGCGTGATGGATACTATTTCGTTTTCGGGGCGAGCGACGTGGGCGGCGTTTGCGCGGCGAACGTTTTCCATTGGGCGTCGATCACCGCAGGCTCGGCGAGTTGGCGATGGGCGTAGAGGCCGTAACGCACGCGGAGCGGAGTCCCCGGCGTGAGCTCGCGCGGACCGTCGAACGTGAGCGCGGCACCCATCCAGCCGTCGTCGCGTACGTGAAACACCGTCGGATGATTGGGGTTCGTCGGATGATCGAGCAGCGTCAGACCTTCGGTCACGCCGTTCTCGACTGCCCCGGAATAGTCGCACCACCGCGCGGGCTTCCAGAACACGCCCGCCTCATTCACGCCCCCTTCGCTATTGCGAATCCGACCGCCGCCGTCGTGAACGCCAATCGTCTTGGCCATGCGGACTCCGACTAGACCGAACGGCGTCTTGCCGAATGTGATCGCACGGCGCGGGGCAGTCAATTCGAGATCGATTGTCACGAGCCACTCGCCTTGCGGTAACGGCGCGATCTCAATGCGGCGGCGTTCTGCGACGAGCACTTCGAGTTGGTCGTTGACCCAACGATTGACCGCGACGAGCGATGCGGCCGTGTCGCTATCTTCGTAGCGTTCGATCCGTTGATGCACAATGCGGCCTTTGCCACGATCACCCCAAAAATCGACGCCATCGACGCTAAAGTGCGAGACCCACACCGAGTTGTGATGGCTGTGGCTCACCGGATCGTGCGGATGCCCGATGCGCGTGAGTGACTTGCCCGAGGGACCGTTGAGCGGGAACAGATACGTGCGTCGGCCATCGGCGCCGAAGTGATACCGGGTCAACTCGCGACCGTCGACTTGGAACGACGCCTGATCGTGCGCTTGCGGCACGACTTGCACGTGCGGCACCGGACGCGGCTCAAACGGCGGCACACTCGGCGCTGGGGTCGTTTGTGCGGCGAGCGGCGAACTCACCAGCAGCACCACGAACAGACCGCGACAACCAGCGACGAACGACATGGGCGACCCTCGACGAGCACGGCTCCGAAACTACTTGTACTGCACGTGAAAGCCGGTCGCTTTCAGCTTGATGCGGTACAGGCTGACATCGACCGTGATGTACAGCACGTTGGCCTCGTCGCCGATGCCGAACTCGACGTTGCTCGGCAGCCCCACGGGCTTGTCGGGCTTTTGATTCGGCGCTCCCGTGGGGATGAACGCGACCTCTTTGCCGTCGGGATCGACGACCAGCACGCCGGGCCGAGTCGCTTCGCGAACGGTGAGATACACGCGGCCGGCCGAGTCGACCGTCATGCCATCGCAGCCCTTCTTGTTGCCGAAGTCGACGATCGTGCGGCGCGGGCCGCTCACCGTGCCGTCAGCCGACAGGGGAAAGTCATAGATCTTCATGTTGCCGGCCTTGGGCGGAGAGGGCTTCTGCACGTCGTCGCTGCCGTTGTCGTGATCGGCGACATAGAGCGTCTTGCCGTCAGGGCTGATCGCCACGCCGTTGGGCTTCGAGACAT
>JAEUIL010000889.1 GCA_016794255.1 Planctomycetaceae bacterium
AAACGAGCGGCCAGTCGGGCAGCGTCGCGGCTCTCGTCGGCGAACAAGTCGTCGCTCAGATCACGCTTGATCCGCAACGACGTAGCGCTCAGACACTCGCGCCCGCCATGCGCGAGTTGCTTGTTCAAGCAGGTTGGCAACCAGCGATGGTCGATGTGGTCGGCGTGGCGGTTGGCCCCGGTTCGTTCACAGGCCTGCGCGTCGGCGTCACTACGGCCAAGACGTTTGCCTACGCCGTGGGTTGTCGTGTGGTGGCGATCAACACGCTCGACGTGATTGCCGAACAAGCCCAGCCGCAGGTACCGCTCGAGATGTCGCGATTGAGCGTGGTCATCGACGCTCAGCGGGGTGATGTGTTTGCCCGCTTGTATGAGCGCGGCGCAGTTGACACGTGGCAACCAGTCAGCCCCGCGGCGATTCAAAGTCACGACGCGTGGCGAGCTTCGCTCGGATCGAGCACGGCGGTCTCGGGCCCGGCGCTTGAGAAACTCGCGCCGTCACTGTCGCCCGAGGTGATCGTCATGCCACGAGAGTTGTGGTCGCCCGAGGCGGTGACGGTCGGCCGTTTAGCTGCGCGCTGTGCGAGCCGGGAACAGTTCGACGACGTGTGGCAACTCGCGCCGCTATACATGCGACGCAGCGCCGCCGAAGACGTCTTCGATCGCAAAGCGGCCGAGACTTAAGCGGTCACGCGAGCAAGTCGTTCACAACCTTGCCATGTACGTCCGTCAAGCGGAACTCGCGGCCTTGGTACTTGTACGTGAGCCGTTCGTGATCGAGCCCCAACAGGTGCAAAACGGTCGCGTTCAGATCGTGGACATGCACCGGCTGCTCGACCGGGCTAAAGCCGAACTCGTCGGTCTTACCCACGGTGATGCCCCCTTTCGTGCCGCCGCCCGCGAGCCACATCGTGTAAGCATCTTTGTGATGATCGCGGCCCGGGTTGGTCGACTTGCCGTCGCCGTCGACACCTTGTCGCAACGGTGTCCGGCCAAACTCCGAGCCCCAGATGATCAACGTTTCGTCGAGCAACCCACGCTGGTCGAGGTCCTGAATCAACGCCGCCATGGCCTGATCGACCGAACGCGCCTTCGTGGGCAGTGATTTGGCAATGTTGGAATGGTGATCCCAATCGGCGTCATAGAGTTCCACGATTCGCACGCCACGTTCGATCAATCGCCGTGCGAGTAGGCAGTTGTTCGCGAACGACGCTCCGCCCGGCTGAGCGCCGTAAAGGTCGAGCGTCGCTTTGGTTTCCTGCGAAATTTCCATCAGGTCGGGCAGCGACGTTTGCATGCGAAACGCCATCTCATATTGGCTGATGCGCGTCGCGATCTCGGGATCACCCACGTCGGCCAGTTGTTGCTCGTTTAATTGCTTGATTGCGTCGAACACACGCCGCCGGTCTTCGTGACGCTGTCCGGCCGGGTTGCTCAGAAACAACACCGGATCGCCGCTCGAGCGGAATTGAATGCCCTGATAAACGCTCGGCAAGAAGCCGTTCGCCCACAACGACGTGCCCGCTCCGCCCAAGGGGCCCGACAGCATCACCACGTACACGGGCAAATCCTCATTCTCACTCCCCAAGCCATACGTGACCCACGAGCCGAAGCTGGGGCGTCCACCGCGACCGAAGCCTGTGTGCAGGAACATCTGGGCCGGGGCGTGGTTGATTTCCTCGGTATGCACTGTTTTAACAATCGCGAGTTTGTCGCTCACGTTTGCCAAGTGCGGTAGCAACTCGGAGAACTCTTGGCCGCTCTCGCCGTGTTTCTTGAACTTGAATGGCGAGCCGGCTAAGGTCATTTTGCCGCCGATGAACGCAAAGCGGCGTCCCTTCAGGACCGATTCGGGACACTCTTCGCCATCGCGTTTGACCAGTTCTGGCTTATGCTCGAACAAGTCGAGTTGCGACGGAGCGCCGATCATATGCAGATAGATCACATGCTTGGCGCGGGCCGGCAGGGGCGGTTTCTTTGCCGCGAGCGGATTCAACGGCGCGGCAACGACGGAGTCACGATTGAGCAAAGACGCCAGCGCGGCTGCGCCGAGGGTAAGGCCGCCACGTTGAAACAATTGTCGTCGATGAAAAAGTGACATGCGATGCTCAGTGATCGAACGCGTGTTAGTTCTTCGTGATGGTTTCGTCGAGATTCAAAATCGCGGTACAAACGGCGTACCAAGCGGCGAACTCCGGAGGCGACACGCTTGGCTGCAACTTCGTGTCGCCGATGAACCGCTTGAGTTCCTGCGCGTTAGCACTCGCAAGCTGCGATTCATAAAGTGTTCGCAATGTTGCAAGCTCTCGTTCCTGCGGCGCTCGGGCGACGGCGCTGCGAAATGCCTGTCGCAAGCGTTCGTCGACGGTTGTGAGTTGCTGATGGGTCGCAACCTGCAACGCGAACGCCTTCGCGATCTCGACGTAGACTGGATCGTTCATTAGTGTCAGCGCTTGCAGCGGTGTATTTGAACTCGGCCGTTTCACGCGACATGCCAAACGCGAGTTCGCATCGAAGTTCACGAAGCTCGGGTAGGGCGCGGCTCGCTTCCAAACCACGTACAGGCCGCGACGATATTTTTCGTCGGCCGCGCTCACCACGTAGTCGTATTTCTGCCCACCGACTTTGACCCACAAGCCGTCAGGCTGGTACGGCCGAATTGGCGCTCCGCCCCGCTTGGTGTTCAACAGACCGGCGATGGCGAGTGCGTTGTCACGAATCAACTCGGCTTCCAAACGGCACCGTGGACCGCGAGTCAGCAGTAGGTTGCGATCGTCGCGTTGCAGCAACTCGGGCGTGACGCGTGAGCTTTGGCGATACGTGGCCGAGGTCACGATCGTGCGGAGCACGTGCTTCATGGACCAGCCGTGCTCCATGAACTCGACCGCCAGCCAATCGAGCAACTCGGGTTGCGTCGGCAACTCGCCTTTGATACCAAAATCCTCGGGCGTGGTGACGATTCCCTGTCCGAACAACTCGGCCCACCAGCGATTGACCGTCACGCGCGCGACCAATGGGTTCTCGCGATCGACGAGCCAGCGTGCCAGATCGAGCCGCGTGGGGCGCCCGTCGTTGGGCACGCGCCCTGCGTGTCCAACGCGGAGAGGATACAACGCTGCGGGTGTGAGCGGCGGCACCGGCTCGCCGGGCGCGCGAAAGTCGCCACGCATAAAGGTGGTGCTGGCACGCGGCTCGTCGAGTTCGCGCATCACGAGCGTCGTTGGTGGTTGGAGTTGTTTGAGCTCGGCTTCCAGCCGCGACTTTTCCTTCAGCCAATGGGCATGTTCGGGATCCGCCTGCAATCGATAATCGATCAGCACATCACGCTGCGCCGCCGAGCGTTTGTCGCGCGACATCGCCAACACCGTGGCTACGTTGCTCGGCAAGGGAGACCCCATCGCGCCGCCTGTGACCGCCGACAAACGCAAGCGGCCAATTGTCCGAGCCGCGCCGAAGTTTTGTTCGAGCGTGAACATCAAAGTCGCCCCTGCTTGGCAATCGAGCGGCTCGGCGAGTTCAAACACGGCCCAATGCGGCTCGTGAAACTCGGGATTGATCGCCCAAGCGGTCGTGGCGTTCTCGTCGATCGCTCCGGCAGGGTCGAAGTTCTTTTGGGCAAAATCGGCTTTGGCGGATACGAACTTCACCGGCTGCGGTTGCTGGCCAGACTCGCGTTGAACGGTCAACGCAAACCGGTTGAGCACAAAGTTCGGCCGAGTCGCATCGCCGCGTCCGGGTCCTTTGCCGGGCAGCGAGTCATGCGTCAGCGTTTCGAGCTTGATCGCGCGGATGCCCGCAAGTTTCGTCGGCACAGTGATTGTGTAGGTATCACGGTCCGGGGCTTCGCCGCTGAGCAAAATCGACTGGTCCGCCAGTATCTCGTGAGTCGCCCCTTCAAGCGAATCGAAGTCACTGGCGGCGAGCACATGCTCGTGCGCCGCACCGCTTTTCGTTGGCTGCAAACTGGCTTCCCACTCGTCGAGCGTGTCGGCCAATTTCGCGCGGCGATCGGCGATCTGTCGCGTTACCTCGTTCAACCGCTGACGCACGGCTTGCGATTGAGCGGCGATCTCGGGCGATTCGAGTTTCATCTCGGGACCGAGAAAGCGAATCGAGCCCGGCACTTTGGGATTCGAGCGATCTGCTTCGAGTTCCGTGTGATTGAAAAACGCGAAGAGCCCATAATAGTCACGCATCGTGAACGGATCGTACTTGTGATCGTGGCACTGAGCACATTCGAGACTCGAGCCCAGCCAGATCATCCCCAAAGTGTTCACGCGATCGAACACCTGGTTGACCCGCGTTTCCTCGGGATCCGAGCCGGCCTCGACGTTTGTCGGCGCGTTGCGATTGAAACCAGTCGCGATCCGTTGCGACTCGGTGGCATCAGGCAACAAATCGCCGGCCAACTGCTCGATCGTGAATTGATCAAACGGCATATCGGCGTTGAGCGCGTCGACGACCCAATCGCGGTACGGCCACAACTCACGGAAGTCATCGCGTTGAAACCCGTGCGAGTCGGCGTACCGCGCGTAGTCGAGCCAAGGCCGGGCCCAACGAACACCGAATTGATCTGAGGCGAGGAGCGAGTCGACCAGGGCGGTGAGCTGGCGATCGAAAGCTGAAAGCTGAGAGCTGAGAGCTGCGCTGTCGCGGGTTGCGGAGCTATCGTTCAACCGCGCGACCCAATGGTCGACCTGCTCGGGAGTTGGCGGA
Organism: Planctomycetaceae bacterium; assembly: GCA_016794255.1. Lineage (GTDB taxonomy): Bacteria > Planctomycetota > Planctomycetia > Pirellulales > PNKZ01 > JAEUIL01. Next base: position 4,716 of record JAEUIL010000889.1, read on the forward strand.
AGGCCGATCAAGTCGAGATACAACCGACGCACAAGAATGGCGTGTTCGGCCGGTGGCGATGGTGCGAGCCCCTCGCGTTCCAAGCGAGCAAGCACGAACCGATCGAGCGGGTGTTGCGACCAGGTCGCGTTCTTCACCGCGGGCAACTCGGGGCGTGTTGGCTTCACATACGACCAATGCTTCGCCGCACGAACCCCGTCGGGCCAAGTCGCTCCCGCTGCGATCCAGTCGCGAAGCAACCGCACCTGAGCCGCCGACAACGGCTCACCACGTGCTGGCATCACTTCGGCATGATCTCGCGATAGCGCCACGCGTCGCAGCAGTTCGCTCGAGTTGGGCTTGCCGGGCACGATGGCTGCGCCGCTATCGCCCCCTTGCACGGTGGCCGCACGCGTATCGAGACGCAAGTTCCCTTCTTGCTTGTCGGGCCCATGGCATTCGATGCACGATCGCTGCAAGATCGGCAGAATCTGCTTACCGAAATCAATCGCGACGGCTTGTGCTTGAGCGAAGCTCGTCGCCGAACCAACGACGCAGCATAAACATGTCAGCAACCACAGAACACGGGCCATGGCAGGATCTTCCTGGCCGAGAATGACGATCGAAACCGCGTAGCAATTCCGCCAGCATAACCTCACGCCACGGGGGTGCCTATGTTTCGATCCTCTCAAGCGTTCTGCGGCAGCGCTTACACGTTTACCACTTCAGCCCAAACTGATCGCCGGTCGATGGACGTTGCACGCCGCCTTTGAGCGGGCCCTTGTGCTTCATCACGATCGGTTCGGGAGGCGTGTCATCCTCGGGCTCGGCTGCCTCGGGCTTGCTACCTCTAGCATCGGGACGCGCTTGCAGAGCTTTCATCGACAGACCAATCCGCTGGGCGTCGAGATCGAGCGACATCACGCGCGCGTTGACCGTGTCGCCAACCTTGATGAAGTCGGCCACGCGGAACACCCGAGTGTGCGAGAGCTCGGAGATATGCACCAGTCCCTCAATGCCCGGCTCGAGTTCGACAAACGCGCCGAAGTCGGCCACACGCGACACGGTGCCGCGCACTTCGCTGGTCACCGGGTACTTGGCGGTCACGTTCGTCCACGGGTTGTCGGTCAGATCCCGCAACGTCAGAGCGATCTTGCGCGTCTCGCGATCGAGCTTGCGGATCAATACCTTGACCGTATCGCCCTCCTTGAGCAAATCACGCGGATGGCGAATCTTCTTCCAGCTCATCTGGCTGATGTGGATCAAGCCGTCCGCCCCGCCGAGATCGACGAACGCGCCGAAGTCTTGCAGGCTGCGCACGGTGCCTTCGCGGACCTGACCTTCTTCTAACTCGGCCCACAGCTTCTCACGGGCCTGTTCTTTCTCGTATTCCATCACGGCTCGGCGACTGAGCACGAGGTTGCGACGGGCCGGATTGCATTCGGTCACCAGACACGCAAACTTTTCACCGACAAACTGCGTCAGATCTTCGACCCGATATGGGCTAACTTGCCCGGCCGGCAGAAATGCCCGCAGGTTGTTGACCATGCATTCGAGACCACCCTTGTTTGCAGCAGTGACTCGCGCTTCAACGATCATTCCCTCGGCGACTTCGTTCCAATCGGCGACATCGACGGCACCGGTCGGCAGACGCACGAGATACAGGCCGTCGTCGTTACTCATCCGATCGATGATCACGTCGAGCACCGTGCCTACCTCGGGGAAGTCGGGCAGTTGTCGCAACGACAGCACGCCTTGGGTCTTGCCACCGAGATCGACGAACACGTCATCATTGTGGACCTGCACGACGCGCCCTTTGACGCGTGTATCGGGAGCCAGCGTGGGTGCGATCGCGGTGCCGGTTAACGCCTCTTCGACGCTCATCCCACCCATGGCCATTGCCAGTTCAACATCCATCTCGGCCGAGAACCGCTGGCGGATATTGGGCACCTCGACCTTGGGCGCGTTTTTCTCGACCACGTTGCGCGGGGCGAATTGCGGCTTGGCCTTCACTTTGACGTTGCCGGCCCGTTGCGAGCCGATCTGGACACGCGGCTCGGCAGGGGCGTTTTCCCCGGCACTCTCGGCAGCCACAACGGGCACTTCAGCGGCGGGAACGGGAACTTCGGCAGGGGACGAGGCGGTGGGATCGCTGCTCATGCGAGAATTACACGAAAATCGGGCCAAACGACGCGGCGCGGTCGACGTTCAACCGCCTGCCAGTGAACCTTTTAGTCTATCGCCCCGGCAGGAAGTGCAACAGTAATTTGCCGCGAAGTTGTCCGGCCCATCGCTGCGATGAAGAACTCCTCGATCCGGGAACCAATCGCGACTGGTACATGTCGAATCGACGTTAACAAAACATTGCCGGGCCAAAAGCAACCCTAACGTGGGGGTGGGACCGCAGCCGATTGTTATTACTATGGAATCTGTACCCTACTGTTGCAAAAGTCATGAACTGTTCGCCGAGCCCCCCGCACTACGGCCCCGAATTAACTACGTTACTAGAGCAGGCTGAACTCGCGCCACTCGACGCGGGTCGGCCGGTGACCGGAGTGTCGGACCAGTTGCGAAGGCTACTGCGAACAGGTCGGTTTGCTGGCCTGAAGATCGTCGATGAGGCGGCTGCTCGAGCGTGCATGGCCGGTTTGTGGTTGCGGTTCAACGAACTCGACGAGTCGCACCGAATCAGTCAGGAACTGCATTCGTCGACAGGCAGTTACTGGCACGCGATCATGCATCGTCGCGAGGGAGATTTTGGCAACTCAAAATTCTGGTTTCGTCAGACGGGTCAGCACCCGGTGCTCGATCATTTGACGGAAGCGGTTCGCGAGTTGCCAGCCGAGTACGGAACGAGTGGCGAAACGCTTCCCGAGGCGTGTCGAGCGTTGAAGAGCCGCCCGACTTGGGACCCGTTTCGATTTGTCGACGCGTGCGAGGCCGTGGTGCGTGGCAAGTTGAACGCCGAACGTTGGTGTCGCGACGTGCAACAGTGCGAATGGCAACTGCTGTTCGACGACTGTTTCACACGCGCGGTGCAAGGCAACGAAGGCTAGTGCGAACGAGTAGAGAGAACTGACTTTAACGTCGGAAACAGGTCACAACTCGACGGCGAGTGGATCCATCCGACGCGGAAAGCGAGAGAGCGAGGCTTATTGTGGCAACCGGCACAACGATGTTCCAGTTTTACTGTCCCAACGGACACTTATTGCAGGGACAAGCGTCCCAGATGGGGCAACAAAGTCAGTGCCCGATGTGCGGCGCGATGTTCATGGTGCCCGTGATGAACGGTGGACCCGCCGCGCCACCGGCTCAGCCGGCTGCACCGCCGCCGCAACAAAAGCAGCCTGAGCAGGCTCCGAAAAAGCAGCCGCCAGCTAAGCCACCCGAACAGCCCAAGCCGCTGCAAGCCAAGGTCTATCACATTCCGTGTCCGAATGGTCACGTGCTCGAAACGCCGGACGATATCCTCGGCCAACAAGCGCTGTGCCCTTATTGCAATGTGCAGTTTGAACTGCGAATGGAAGACAGCCAGGAACATCGCGTCGAACAAGAAGCCTTGCGTCGTCAGCGGGAAGCCGAGATGAACGAGCGGTGGGTGCGCTACTCGATCCGGCTCGCCATCGGTGTTGGCATTATGTTCCTGTTGATGGTCATCTGGTCGCTCGTGATCAAGAGCCTTTTCGCCGACCAATTCAAAGACGCCTCACCAATCTGGGGCGTATTGGGTTGTGCGGTGCTCGCCACGCTGATTACGTTCGTGATCTCGCGGCAGATGAATAAGAAGCGAGCGGCCAAAGAGGTTGTGTAGCTCGCAGAGCCCGCGGTTCTGGGCCGTGGCCAAGCAAGGCGATGCGGATGAACGCAGATTTGAACTGGCTTATGTGCGGAGATTAGTTCGTTCAATCTCCGGTTGATTCATACTGCAATCCATCTCGACGGATCGGATACCACCAGACAGCCATCTGCATCCCATCTGTGTGCATCTGCGTTTATCCGCGTCTTCTTGTTATGCCACGGTGACTAGCTCGACGTCTTAATCCGTCTCCGCTTCGCGTTTCGGCAAACGTCGCGCTGTAGCGAAAGGCGACGATCCCAGCTGCACCGTTTCCGGGTCGAGTTGCGTGAACTCGGCCAACTTCGTTTTCGCCGCAGGCAACGGACACGCGTGCAGATATTGCACGATCAATACGCGGAGCGAACGCGGCTTGTCGGTTGGCATGGAAAAGAGCCGCGCCACATCGTCGAGCGCCGACCAATCTTGCCACCGCGCGAGATCGGGTATCACCAACTCGGCGCTACGCGGCTGTTGCAAAAGCAACCGTAGCGACTGCGACAACCTTGTCCGATCAATCCGTCGCTCTTCTTCGCCATGGAAGCGCAAAGCCTGCGCGGCCGAGTAGAGATCGTTGAACTCAGCATCGGCACGACTGAGAATCGTTTGCTCGATGAACGGCAGGCCCTCGGCACCGCGGAGAGTGAGATAGCACGCCACGATCGCGTCGAGCGACTGCCGCACGTCGGGATCACGTTCGCGAATCCAGGTTTCGAGCAGCGGCGTCTCGGCTTCTGTCCCACAGATGCCGAGCAACGTCAAAAACAGCCGGCGGTAACGCACTTCCACGTCGCGTCGACCAATCGCGGCTACGAGTGCTTCGCGTTGCAGGTGAGGTTTCAGCACTTTGACGTCGGCATACGGGGCCTTAGCGAACTCGTCGTAGGCATCGTCGCGGAGGAACGTTTCTGTTTCGGACAGGTATGGCAGAAAGAACCGCAGTCGCTCGGCTCCACTCGCCGGCAGCGAAACGAGGTGCGTGACAAACTTTTCGCCCTGTTCCGACAACGCAATCGGTTGTGCCCAAGCGAGTCCATCGTCCTCGTTGCCCACGATAAAAAACCGTGTCCCAACGGCATGTTCGCCCAGAAGTAACGTGTCGACGTGCTTGCGATCTGCGAGCGCCGCGGCCCCTTTGAGCGTGCGGACAATCTCGAAGCGATCGAGCGCAGGTTCGTCGGGGTTCGACGCGGGCGCTTTGCCCATGTATTTGCCGATGACAACGGCCGTGGCATCTTGGATTTCTTCGGCGACCGTCGGACCGGGTGGACTACAAAACGGGCAGGCAACAACGCTCGCGGTCACTACGCCAAGCAACAAACAAGCAACGATCGTGCGCAGGGGCCGCATCGCCAATCTCCCGATTCGTGGAAACTCCCGATACCCATCGGCCACGAATCATGCGGACGATCGTTGAGCAACGCAAGATGGACCTGCTTGCTAGCATGCTAGCGACGATCTACGATCCCGCAGCAGTCGCATTCGTAAGCGTGTTGAGATACGAGAAGTTGACATTCGTACCAAACGGGACGATGTGATACAGACCTTCGGTGAAGATCAGCTTCACATAGTCGTCGAAGACGCGGATCGGCGCCTTCGGCACCACGACGATGTCCGAGTCGTTGATCCAGATTTCGTCGGCCGGGCAGGGTACTTTGCCGTACAGCGCTCCGCGAATGTCGAGCAACGTGGCCATCATCCGCCAATCATCGCCGCGGCGAAATACCACGACTTGTCGCAAATTGCCGCCGACATTCCAGCCACCGGCGAGCGTGATGGCTTGCATGACCGTCGTCGGCCCTTCGAGCGTGTATCGGCCCGGCGTGCGGACTTCGCCCACGACGTACACATACCGCGGAGCGCGTTGCGTTAGCACGGGAGTCACTTCCAAACCCTCGACTTCCTCGGCGTAGCGAGCGTCGATCTCTTGCTTGACCTCTTCGAGCGTCATCCCTTGCACGAACACCGAGCCAATCGCGGGCAGCGCCACCGTCCCCTCGGGTGTGACCCGGGCATCACGCGTTTGACCGCCGAAACCTTGCCGACGATCGACGGCTGCCCGAAGATCTTCGAGCTTGGTGTTCACCTTGATCGGCGTTACCGTAATGGCCGGTTCCTTGTAGTAACGCTGGTAAAGCACTTCGATTTCTTCACGCAGTTGGGCCACGTTGTGACGCGTTGCCCGGACCTGACCGACGAGCCGCAGCGTGATCGTCCCGTCGGGCTGAATGATCAAATCGCGGTTAAGCGTGGGATCGGTGAACGATTCGACGCGAATCTCGTCCCCCACGTTCAACTCGTAAGGTCGGCTTTGCTCTTCACGCGTGAGGCGAAACACGAACTCAAGCACGTCGTCGACCCGCAGGCGATATTCGCAGACATGCGCGAGCCGTTGATGCCCGACGTACTCGCCTTGGCCGAAGGGTTGAAAGTCTTGCGGACAAAGGGCACTCCAACCGACACACGCACCGTTTTGACAATCGACGGCGAGAATCGAACGTGCCTCGGGACTAGGGCAACATGCGCGGGGTGGACGTGCTGCACCACGCGACGCACTCATGGGCATGTCACCTTGAGCGGCAAACGGCAGGCTGTACGACTCATGAGGCGACGGAATCGGCATGCCAGCGGGATACGGGCTTACCGGCATCTGCTGGGGCGCGGGAACCATTTCCGCTTGCGAAACCGGCATTATTGTCGGTTGCGAAACGCGTTGCGTTGGCAAGCGGGGCGGGGCGAGTGTTTGGGCCTGATAGCCGATCGCCGTCGACGAGCCGCCGCGTGACGTCACACGATGCCCGGCCGAGACACCCAGCGCCGTCGCCAACACGACGTACAGCACCCACAGCCAACGAACTCGTCCCGTCGCGGCAGGCCACCACCAATGATCTAGCAATCGTTTCATGATCGGCGTCTTGCCGGAGGGTTATTGTTGCCAGCGACCCGCCGCACGGAGGTCGGGATTCGCCGCGGTGCGTGCGACTGGCGCGGGTTGCGGTTTGCCCGGTTCTTTGCTCACACCCGCTCGCGGGTCCGACGCCAACTCCGAAGTCTGCGCGAACGATTTCGCTTCGAGCCAGCGGACGTTTTGCCAGGGCACCAGAGCGGGATCGGCGAGCGCCGTGGCCGACGTGCCGCCGGACGCGGCCAGTTGCCGTGATTGAGCCGCAAGTTGCAGTTGACCAAGTCGCTCTTGAACCACGGCTAAGTTCTGATATCCGGCTGCGGTGGGGCGCAAGGTCACGCTGCGAGTCAGCAGCCCACAAGCTTCGTTCCACCGACCATGTCGCGCGAGCAACACGGCAAGGTCGTTCGCTGCGGCCGAGTGGGTCGGATCGACGGCGAGCGCCGACTCGTAAAACACACGGGCCTTGTCCTGCGCGGCAATGACCGACGAATGATCGGCCAGCGAGTCGTACACGCGTCCCAACGCGTGCATAGGACCCGCAGCGTGAGCCATGCTTTGAAACGCCTCGGCCAGCTGTTGCTTGGCGAACTGCAGGTAGCGCATGAGCGCTTCGGTCGTCGTGAGCTGCTTGGCCTCGTCGAATGCGATCACCTTGGTCTGATGCGAGCGGACGATTAACGTCAGATCACTGGCTCCGCTCGAACCGCCGCGACGACTCACAAAGTCTTCCATCTCTTCGAGCGCACGCAGAGCGGCTTGCAAGGCGGACTCACGGGTCCGGCTGCCTGCCTGGGCATCGGCAGCTTGACTCAGCTGGTCAAGCGTTCGCAGAAACTTGCCGCGTGCCGCATACAACGAGCCCCGTGTGGCGAGCGCGACTCCCTTTTGAAAGTCAACGCTCGCTTGATTCGTGAGCAGCATGGCTTCCTGAATCCGCGGAGCACTTGGCAGCGGAGGAGTCGTTGAGGTCGACAACGGCGCATCGTAGGTCCGCGGCGCGACGGCTGCGGGAATCTGCGTTACGACGGGCTCGGTGTTCGTCAGCGGCTCGGACGATAGCACCGGAGCCACGGTCCCCACCGATCGGTTTGCTGGCAGCGACTCGTCGTTCGATTCGAGCGGCGCGTCGGTCGAGGGATACTCGAACGCCGTGGCGAGTTGAGCGTCGCTGACCCGGGGCAGCGGTTCGACCGTGTCCACGGGATTGGCAGTCGAACGTCTCGGAGTTGCAACGGTCGCGCTCGTGGAAGTATCCGTGAGTTCGCTCGACACGAGCGCCATGTCCGTCGCGACAGGAGGCTCGCTCGGTGGCAGCGGAGCGGCGAGGTCCAAGGGCTCGTCGGTGAACAACGGCTCGATCACGAGCGGCGGCGCTTCG
>JAEUIL010000919.1 GCA_016794255.1 Planctomycetaceae bacterium
GTTGCTTATGCCTGTTCGCTTCCTCCGTGAAATCTCGGTGTCCTCCGTGTCTCCGTGGTGATTATGCTTCCGTTTCGCGAGCGAATATTGCCCCCTGAGGGTGCATTTTTCTCCGCAGGACGGTCGATTTAACCACCTTGACTACCCACCGCGTTGCGGTAAGCTGATTGATTCTCACCCGCCAGCCCTATAACTGTTTGCTCACCTGACATGCCGACGATCAACCAACTCGTTAAGAAGAATCGCCAGAAGCCGCGCAAATTCAGCAAGTCGCCGGTGCTCGACAAATGCCCGCAGAAGCGCGGTGTCTGCTTGCAGGTGAAGACGATGACGCCGAAGAAGCCGAACTCGGCTCTGCGGAAGATCGCCCGTGTGCGGTTGAGCAACGGCAAAGAAGTCACCGTGTACATCCCGGGCGAAGGCCACAACTTGCAAGAACACTCGATCGTGCTCATCCGCGGTGGTCGTGTTCGCGACTTACCGGGTGTGCGCTATCACATCATTCGTGGTGCGCTCGATACCCTGGGCGTCGACGGTCGGAAGCAATCGCGCAGCTTGTATGGTGCGAAGAAGAGCTAGTCGCACTCTGACACCAACTCACTTACTCACTTACTCACCCACTTCATCAGTTCCGCCATGGGTCGTATCACCGCCAGCAAAGAAAAGCTCGTTCCTGACTCGCGCTTCAACAGCGTGCTTGTTTCAAAGTTCATCACCTGCTTGATGTACGACGGCAAGAAGAGCGTTGCCCAACGCATTTTGTACTCGGCGATGGACATCATTGCGGAGAAGATGAAGGACGTGGATCCGCTCGAGGTCTTCACCCGCGGCGTCGAGAACGTCAAGCCCGAGGTTGAGGTTCGCTCGAAGCGCGTCGGTGGTGCGGCGTATCAAGTGCCGATGCAGGTGAATCGCAACCGTCAGCAATCGCTGGCGATTCGCTGGATCCTCGCTGCTGCCCATGAAAAGAAGGGGCGCTCGATGGAGCAAAAGCTGGCCGACGAGTTCATGGCCGCCTTCAACAAAGAAGGCGCCGCCGTCACCAAACGCGACAACGTGCACCGCATGGCCGACGCCAACAAGGCGTTCGCGCACTTTGCTTGGTAGCCTTGAGGGTCGCGGTCTCACGGAGCGGTTCGTGGGTCTCCGAATGCCGAATGACGAAGTATCAATGACGAAGGAATGACGAAACCCGAATGACGAGTCCGCCCGTTGGTGCGGCTCGATGACCACTCCTGTCGACCGGACTTTCGTCATTCGAGCTTAGAGTTTCTGGCTTCCCTCGTCATTTTTCCTCAGACCTTCGTCATTCCCCCACGCTCATGTCTCGCACCGCTGTTGAACCGCGTTCGCTCGCCAATCTTCGCAACATCGGCATCATCGCCCACATCGATGCCGGCAAAACGACGCTCACAGAGCGGATGCTCTTTTACGCGGGTGCCATTCACCGCATGGGCGAGGTCGACAAGGGTACGACCACGACCGACTTCGATCCCGAAGAACAAGAACGCGGCATCACGATCTACGCCGCGTGTGTCACGTTTCCTTGGCGCAATTCGGTCGTCAACCTGATCGACACTCCCGGCCACGTCGACTTCACCGCCGAGGTTGAACGCAGCCTGCGCGTGCTCGACGGCGCGGTCGTTGTGTTCAGCGCGCGTGAAGGGGTCGAAGCACAGAGCGAGACCGTCTGGCGACAAGCCGATCGGCATCATGTTCCGCGCGTGGCGTTCATCAACAAGATGGATCGCGAAGGGGCCGACTTCTATGGCACGCTCGACGAGATTCGCAATCGGCTCGAGGCCAATCCCGTCGCGTTGCAAATTCCCATCGGTGCCGGTCCGCCGCACGTGAACGACGCCTTCAAGGGGATCATCGATCTGATCCGCATGAAGCGGTTAACGTTCACCGCCGAGAGCCAAGGGGCCGAGGCGGTCGAGACCGACATTCCGCCCGAGATGGTGAGCAAGGCCAAGGAGTGGCGCGACAAGTTGCTTGAGGCGCTCTACGATCACTCGAACGAGTTGATGGACCTCGCCCTCGGCGAAGAACCGATTCCCGAAGCATTGATCGAACAAACGATCCGCAAGGCGACGTTGGCCCGGTTGATCGTGCCCGTGTTTTGCGGCTCGGCCTTGGATCACATCGGCGTCCCGCCGGTGCTCGATGGCGTGGCGAAATACTTGCCCAGCCCGCTCGATGTGCCGCCGGTCGAGGGTGTCGATCCGAAGCACGCGGACAAGAAGCTGAAGCGATCGGTCGACGTCGACGAGCCCTTTTGCGGCTTGGTGTTCAAGATTCAGGCCGACAAACACGGCGACCTCGCGTTTGTGCGGATCTACTCGGGCCGCCTCGAATCGAATACCCGCGCGTACAACCCGGGCAAGGACAAGAAAGAAAACGTCAGCCAACTGTGGCACGTGCAGGCCGACCGCCGCGAACAGGTCGAAAGCGTATCGGCAGGCGACATTATCGGCATCATCGGGTTGCGCAACTCGGTGACCGGCGACACGATCTGCGATGCCAAAGCGCCGATCGTGCTCGAGACGATCAGCTTTCCCGACACGGTGATCTCGATGGCGATCGAGCCCGAGACGTCGGCCGAGCGCAAGAAGCTGGCCGACACGCTCGACATGCTCAAGCGCCAGGATCCGACGTTCCGCGCGAGTGAGAGCACCGAGACTGGCCAGACGCTCATCAGCGGCATGGGCGAGCTGCACTTGGAAGTCATCAAGCATCGTTTGCTGCGCGACTTCAAGTTGAATGTGCGCGTGCACAAGCCGCGGGTCAGCTACCGCGAGACGGTGGCGACCATCGCCGAGGCCACTGGCGAGGCGACGCTTGCCGCCGGAGGTCAAGCCGCCACCGCCACGGTTCGCATTCGTCTTGAGCCGAATCCGACCGTCGACAAACCGCTGGTCTTGAATCAATCGGGTGGCAAGATTCCCGAGGCATTCTTGGGTCCGATCTTGGAAACGTTGTCGAATCAAACCGAAGGAAGTGGCACGGTCGGTTTCCCGTTGATGAAGTTGAAAGCGACGCTGCTCGGGGGTGAGATGAATGAACTGACGTCGAACGAGCAAGTCGTGCGTCGCGCCACGGCCGATGCGTTTCAAAAGGCGCTCACGCAGTGTGGCCCGCAGTTGCTTGAGCCGATCATGAAGCTCGACATCACGACGCCCGACGACCACATGGGCGATATCGTCGCCGACCTGCAACAGCGTCGCGCGATGATCACCGAGACGATGCTCCGCGGCAAGACCACGGTAATACGCGCCGAGGCGCCGCTCGCCAATCTGTTCGGTTATTCGAGTGCGATTCGCAGTCTCAGCCAAGGGCGGGCGAGTTGTTCGATGGAACCGAGTGCATACGGACCCGCGCCGCGCGACGTGCTGGAAAGCTTCATGCTGTAAGTGCCGCGAGCTGAGCGAGACGCTTCGTCACGGCTAGCGGTGCTTTGTTTTCACGCGAGAATGACGGGCCATGAAACGCAAACGGCGCAAGTCACGCCGGTCGCAGCCGAACGACGAGGGGCATTACATCTGCGACGCGTGCGGTGAAGAGATAGTCGTACCGCTCGACCCGTCGGCAGGCGAGTCGCAAGAATACGTCGAGGATTGCCCGGTCTGTTGTCGGCCCAACGTCATTCACGTCGAGTTCGACGAGGATGGCGGAACTCGCGTCTGGGCCGAGGCCGAGTAGTATCCGTCACGCTCGGTGAGGTGGGAATCCTCGCAGAACTTGCCCCGTTCAAATCACGAACTCAACTTCGCAAGCGCCACTTGCAACGGGCACTCGCGCGGGATCGGTTCTCCCCGGCGGTAGCGTGCCAACAACTCGACGGACCTTTGCGCCAACTCGCGTCGCACTTCGCGGCGTTTGCCTTTGACGCGAGCAATCTTCATCGAATCATACGCGGTCGTTTGATGCCGCAGCCAGGCGATCACCGCAGCCTCGGCCCGTCGCTCGATCGGAATTCGCTGAGTTCTTGCCACGGTGCCGCTGCCGACTGGGGTCGCGTGTTTCGTCACGGCCGCGGCCAACCGCTGGGCAAACTCGCGGTGGCACTCGGCAAACCGCAAATAGCCGAGCACGGCGTGCAGAAAATCGCCCTCGTACTCGACCTGAGCCGTCTCGCGTCGTTTGGCATCGGCCGCTTTGCGTTTAGCATGCGACTCGGTCGCCCGTTCCGCCGCCAACTCGGTTTGAATGCGCGTGACCGTCGCCTGGGCCGTCCACACGCCACGCGAGAAAACCTTGCGGCCCCGTTGCTCTTGTACCACCCAATGGTCGCCCGCGGCTTTGATGCGTCGCGTCAGGGCGGGATCGCCCGGCGGAACCAAAGTCCAGTCGGGCGGCGCGGTCAACACGCGACCGTCACTCGCGCGGACCGTGTTGTCCGTCGGACCCGGCGTGAATGTGACGGGCTTCAATGTCGCGGTCAACGTGGGGCTCCGTAAGCTCGACGAACGAGTGGCAACTTTCGCCCCGCTCGGGATAATCAATCGTTTGGCATTCGTCACTCGCGCACCATCGTACCGATGTCCGACACTCTCGCCTATCACGAAGCGGGCCACGCGTTGATGGCGTATTTGCTCGGTGGTCAGGTGCGCTCGGTGACCATCGAGCCTGATCGCGACGACGGTCCGGCGCGTGAGGGAGACACGCAGATCTTGTGGCGTCGTCGCGGCGTCAGCGATCGTGACTATGCCCAAGCGGCGGTGCAGGTGTGTCTTGCGGGGCCCGTGGCCGAGATGATCTACACGGGCGAGCCGTATCATCCGGGCCTTGTCGCCGAGTGGTCGGCCGACTGGCGTGAAGCATGGCAACTGGCCGAGCAACTCGCGCCCGACGAGCGTCGCCGCCTCAAGTATCTCGAGGACGTTTCGATCCGGCTGCATCGTCAACTGCAAGCCGACGACCTTTGGGCCGCTCTCGCCTCACTAGCCGATCACTTGCTCGCCCACGAGACGCTCGACGAGGAGCAAGTAACCGACATCATCCGCGAGTGGGTGGAGTGATAGGATTTCCCTAAGAATAGAAGGGTGCTGGCAAATACTTATGGTAGTGGAGACAATTGCCTAAAAAGGGACGGTGTGTGAACCGGCATTGGACTTAATACAGCGTTGGAATCGTCCTCGCTGGTACGTTTCAGGACTAAACTAATCTGCGAACTCGATTAGCATGTGAGTTCTCACTCCGTTGCGAAAAAATGATAGTCACGAATGCCGAGAAAAGAGGGCGACAAATGAACATCCCAGAGTCAGTTCAGAAGTTCGTTGGTGACGGGCAGCGGTTACTTTTTCCGAAATGGCGCACTCTTAGTAGCAAGCCTGACTTTCTTCCAGAAGCAGGGGGTGTGTATGCCATCGGTTGTTCTCGCGCCGTTCAGTATGATACGGGCACCTCCCGAATTATCTATATTGGTTCGTCGGTCAATATCCGCGGGCGAGCTCCACAACATCGGACCGTCAATGCGAATCGTTTTATAAAGCGATTTTGGGAAGCCTATGGTCCACTGGCGATCGCATTCTGGCCTGCCGATTCCGTAGATGAATGCTGGCTTCGAGCGATTGAGGGAGAGGCGTTGTGCGCGTTCGAGAGGAAATTTGGTCGAATGCCACTTGCGAACATCGATTTTCCATCTAGCCCTGATCCCGCATCCCTTCGAGGACGTGTCGACTGGGCCCAATGTATGGAATCAAGACCGATTGGTTTGTCAGAAATCGTCACAATGACCGAAAAGGATATCATTTACCTATCACCAAAAAATAGCATTCTTGAGCCCACTCGAATCAACGACTGGTTCTACGAAGACAAAAAAGCGCTCCTGGAATGTCACTTGGCAGAGCAACAACAGCAACAGCATGAGCACGAGATCTGCGAGCTTTCATACGTTGCGCTTACTCATATCGCTAGTTGGACGATCGAGAAACTCCGAGAAATCATCACGATTAGTGAGCGGCTCAAGAAAGAGACTTCCAACTCAGGGGTGGTTCGTTATCAAGCCAGCGATAAGTCCGTGCCGTTGCCGCACACTTGGGGCGAGGTTGCAGTGGTGCGTGCCCGAATGGATGCAGGAATGTGGATGCCACCCAAAAGAATTTGGGTTAAGGTACTTTCGGGAAAGATATTGCTTGGTCAAGGTATTTGTGATGCATTCAGTTTCTACGGCCAAGATAAGTCTGACCTGCCTCAATGCGCATCACGACGCACGGAGGCCGAGTACGACTGTGAAATTTACGACCGAATCGAGTCGCAGTTTTTTGAAGCGTTTACCCAGCGAAGGTGATCAACAGGGAGGTCGTGCTCGGCTCGTGTGTCAATAGTCGACTCAAGGAGTTCCTTTCGGTCACGCAACGCCTTAATCTTAGTGATGCCCTGCGGCGGCAAGCCAGCGTTCGGCGTCGAGCGCGGCCATGCACCCGGTCCCGGCCGAAGTGATCGCTTGACGATAATAGTCGTCGGCCACGTCACCCGCGGCGAAGACACCCTCGACGCTCGTGTTCGTGCGGAACGGTTGCTTCCACACGACGTAGCCTTTCGGATTCGTCTCCAAAGCACCGCCGAGAAACGCCGTGTTCGGCGTGTGACCGATCGCCATGAACGCGCCCGACACCGGCAGCTCACGGGCCGAGTTGCTCTGCACGTTCTTCAAGCGTACGGCGGTCACGCCTTCCTTGTCGTTACCCAACACCTCGTCGACGACGCTATGCCACAGCACTTCGATCTTGTCGCTCGACAGTGCCCGTTCGGCCATGATCTTCGAGGCGCGGAGCTCGTCGCGCCGCACAACCATGTACACGCGGCTGGCAAACTTCGTGAGGTACGTCGCCTCTTCGACGGCCGAGTCGCCGCCGCCGACGACGACCAGCGGCTTGTTGCGGAAGCGCGGCAACGCTCCGTCGCAAACGGCACACGCACTCACGCCGCGGTTCTTGTACTTCTCTTCGGATTCGAGCCCGAGATAGTTCGCCTTCGCACCCGTGGCGACGATCACGGACAGAGCTTCGATCGTACCGTTACTTTCGGTCTTGAGCTGAAACGGATGCCGACCGAAATCGACGCTCACCACATCGTCGCCAATGACCGTGGTCCCGAAGTTGATCGCCTGCTCTTTCATGAGCGCGACGAGCTCGGTCCCTTGCACGGCGTAATGCGGCACGCCATCGCGCACATGCCCGACAGGGGCCGGAGGCAGCACCCATTGCCGCTCGGGAGCGATCGCACTTTCGACCAAGGCCCGCACATTGCCGAACGGAAAGCCCGGGTAGTTCTCGACTTCGGTCGTGAACGCCAACTGCCCGAGCGGCACCATGTCGCTCTTGGGTGTGCCTTCGATGACCACCGGTTTGAGGCTCGCCCGAGCTGCGTAAATGGCCGCCGACCAGCCGGCAGGGCCGCTTCCGATGATGACAACTTTCTCAGCCAAGGGACGCTCCTTCGTGGCAGATGCGAGTACCGTTTGAGTGTGTGATGTGCCCGATTATAGGACTTAGCCGGTGGGCGTCTATGGCGGTGAGCGTTGGGCACGCGTCTCGAGTGCCGGGCGGGGAATGTCCACTTCGCCACGTGTGACGGGCGCGGGGAAATCAATCGTCTCTTGTCCGTCGCTCCCCGAACGGCGTATCTTTCCCTGGGGGACTCTTCTCTTGCAGCGCACTGTGAGGCGGCCATGACGCACGCAACTCCGACTCCCTGGACTGGCCACATGCTCATTGACGGGCATTGGCGCCATGCTCACGATCGCCCGACGTTCGAGAACCGCAATCCGGCGCGGTTCGACGAGCTGCTCGGACATTATCCGTGTGCCACCGAGGATGACGTCGACGCGGCGGTGGGTGCGGCGCGGAAAGCGTTTGCGTCGTGGCGGCGACTCAGTCGCATCAAGCGCGGCGACTTGTTCGGCAAGCTCGCGACGCTTATCGAGTCTCAAGTCGATGACCTCGCGCGGACGTTGTCGCGCGAAAGCGGTAAGCTGTTTGACGAAGCGCGGGCCGAGGTGATCGAAGGCCTGCACATGGTGCAGTACGTATACGGCACGGCCCGGCAGCCAATCGGCGAGTGCGTCGCCTCGGAGATTGAGGCCAAGGACTTGTATGTGCGGCGAAAACCGCGTGGCGTGGTCGCCGTGATCACGCCGTGGAACTTTCCCTTCGCGGTGCCGTTGTGGATGCTCGGGCCGAGTCTCCTCGAAGGCAACACGGTCGTGTTCAAGCCGTCGGAAGAAACGCCCGAGATTGGCCAGCGGCTGACGCAACTCTTTGTCGAAGCCGGTTTCCCCGCGGGCACGATCAATCTTATACATGGCTTGGGCGAAGGGGCGGGCGACGCTCTGGCACGGCACGATGACGTGGCCGTCGTGTGCTTCACCGGCAGCTACGATGTCGGTTCGCACATTCGCCGCTTGGCTGCTGCCAGCGAACACAAGACCTGCGCTTGCGAGATGGGTTCCAAGAGCGCCGTGATTGTGTGCGACGATGCCCAACTCGACCTGGCAGTCAACGCGGCGCTACTCAGCGCCTTCAAAACGACCGGGCAGCGTTGCGTCTCCGCAGGTCGCATTCTGGTGCACGAGAAACTGATCGATCGGTTTTGCGACGCGTTCGTCGAGTTGGCGAAACGTGTGCGGTTTGGCGATCCGTTTGCCGAGGGGATGTTCGCCGGACCGTTGATTAACGAGTCGGCCGTGGACAAAGTGTTGCGTTACAACCAACTTGCCCGCGAGGAAGGGGCCACGGTACTGCTCGACGGCGGCCGGATGACCGACGATGCGCACAAGGGTGGCTACTTCGTCTCGCCATTTGTGTATCGCCAGCGCTATGCGCACGGGTTGCGGACGATTCGCGAAGAAGTGTTCGGCCCGCACCTCGCGATCATTCCGTTCAAATCCGATGACGAGGCGATTGCCATCTACAACGACACGCCCTACGGTTTGTCGATGGCCGTGATCACCGAGGATTATCGCCGCTGGCGGTTGTTCCGCGACGAGTGCGATTACGGCATGGGCTATGTGAACCTGCCGTGCATCGGGGCCGAGGTGCATTTGCCCTTCGGCGGAGTCAAACGCAGCGGCAACGGCCAACCCTCCGCCGCGGCACTCGTCGACGCCGTCACGCACAAGACCGCCTTTACGGTCAACCACAGTCGGTCGATCGTGATGGCGCAAGGGATGAGCGCGAAGGTTGATTGAGATGGGAAGTGTAGAGGACGCGGATAAACACAGATGAAGGGGATGAACAGGGATTAAAGAAGAGTGTCAATGAGGATCGAAAGCGGAAGAGTGTTTGGTTCTTGGTGCTTAGTTCTTCAGAGTTGAAGCCTTTTTTGCTTGATCGCTTATTTGCGTTTCCACGAACAACCTTGCCTTCCGCCCAACTGAACACCAAACACCAAACACTAAGCACTAAGCACTAAGCACTAAGCACTAAGCACCACGAACTCCTTCCTCAAGAGGAGCCGCCCATGACCACCGTGCCGCATCTGCTCACCACGCTGCCCGGGCCAGTGGCTCAGGCGTGGATCGCGCGCGATCGCGCGGTCGTGTCGCCGTCGTATACCCGCGACTATCCGCTGGTCGCGGCCCGGGGTTGGGGCTGCACCATCGAAGATGTCGACGGCAACCGGTTTCTCGACTTCACGGCCGGGATCGCCGTCACCGCTACGGGCCACTGCCATCCCGAGGTCGTCACCGCCATTGCGGCCCAAGCGAGCCAACTGATCCACATGTCGGGGACCGATTTCTATTACGCTCCCGAAATCGAGTTGGCCGAGAAACTCGTGCAACTCGCGCCCGGCACGTTCGAGAAGCGTGTCTTCTTTTGCAATAGCGGCACCGAGGCGGTCGAGGCCGCGTTGAAATTGTCGCGCTATCACACCGGTCGCCAACGAGTCATCTCGTTTCTCGGCTCGTTT
>JAEUIL010000771.1 GCA_016794255.1 Planctomycetaceae bacterium
GCTCGACGCATGAACGGGTTAGCTCCTCGTAGAAATACGAACCACCGACCGAACGACCCGCCTTCCGCGGGGCATCGCCAGGACGGACGAGTCTGAGTATCTGCGCGCGGACCCGTTCGTCAAGGCTTCGGCAGCGTGTTAAGGAAATTGATAGGTAGCCGAACTCGCCAGAGTTCCGGTGGTGCCACGACCGAAGGACTCCCGAATTCTGGCGAATTCGGCTACGGGAACCGACGTTCGACATCACTTCGATGCGCGGTGGCCAGTTGGGTGAAAATGCCGTCACGCGACCGACTCCCGCCTGCTAGCAGTGCCGCGCGGTGTGTGCTGATCGGCGCGGTCTGCGTACAATGGTGTGATGATTTCACCCGCACGATCTACACCTCCCCACGACTCGTCGAGCGCGGCGGTCCGCGCCGAACCGGCGCTTTTTGACTCGGTTGTGGTCAAGCTGACCGTGCTCGTCGGCGCGCTGCTCATTTTGACCGCCGGGGGGCTCAGCACCGTCGGCTATACCCAGGTCCGTTCGACGCTCAGCAGTCAAATCGAAGAGCGGCTGCAGATCGTCGCCGGGGCGCGGCGGGCGGCGTTGCACCGCTTTGTGATCCAGCAAGAAACGCGCGTCTCGCTGCTCGGCAAGAGCACGCGCATCCGCGATCTGCTCAATCGACAAAAGGCCGGCGGGTTCGAGGCCGAGAAACTGCTCGAAGAGACCAACAACCTGCTCAAGGATACCCAGGAACACACCCCCGGGTTCTTGTCGATCAGCCTCACCGACAAGAACGGCCGGGTCGTGCGCTCTACCAATCCAGCGCTGGCGGGGCGTGACCTGAGCGACGACCCCGATGTGCATCTTGGGCTGACCGAAGCTCATCTCGGCCTGCCGCGACGGGAAAACGGACGCTTCGTCGCTTGGCTCGCGGCCCCGGCGGAGAATTTTCCCGGCAAACGGGGCGACATTGGCGCGCTGCTCGTCGAGCTCGACATGACCCAAGCCGAGACGTTGCTCGACGATCGTGAGGGGCTCGGCGAGACCGGCCGGGTGTATCTCGGCACGCGCGACGGTGAGCAGATTCGCTTGCTGCTCAATCGCGAGACCGAATCGATCGGGCTCGAAGACTCGCCGGCGCTGGCCGCCGCGCTCGAATCGGACGAGGGCTTCTTGAACACCTTCGACCATCGCGGACGTCAGGTCTTGGCCGCGTATCGCCCGTTGGGTTACGAGTCGTGGGGTATCGTGGCGCAGATGGACACGATCGAGGCGTATCGACCATTGGCCAAGTTGCGGGGCGCTCTGCTCACGCTCGTCACGGGTGTGATGTTCGCCGGTCTGCTCACGTCGTACTTACTGGCGCGACGGTTCGCGCGGCCGATCGTGCATCTGGCCGAGGCCTCGCAGGCGGTTGGCGAAGGACGTTGGGACACGCGAGTGGCCATCAATTCGCACGACGAGGTGGGACAACTCGGGCGTTCGTTCAATCGCATGACCGAGGAGCTGGCCGCTTCGTATGCGATGCTCGAAGATCGAGTGCAAGCGCGCACTGCGGCGCTGGCGCGCAGCGAACAAGAGAACCGCGATCAACGGCAGATTCTCGAGTCGATTTTGAAGAGCATGGGCGACGGCGTCGCCGTGTGCGATCCGAATGGCAAGTTCCTGATCTTCAATCCGGCTGGCAAGACCATGCTCGGGCGGACCAAAGCCGATCCGCCGATCACCGAGTGGCCGCAGGAATATGGCGTGTATCTGCCCGACCGCGTGACCCCGTGTCCGCCGCAGGCGCTGCCCTGGGCACGAGCGCTCCGCGGCGAGGCGACCGATGCGATCGAACTGTATCTCCGTCGCAACGACGCGACCGATGGCATGTGGTTGAGCGTGACTGGTCGACCGATGCGCGACGAACAAGGCGAGCTGCGGGGCGGTGTGGTCGTATTCCGCAACATGACGCAGCAGAAACATGCCGAGCGGGCCTTGCGTCAATCGCAGGCTCGGTACATGTCGCTGGTCGAAAGTCTGCCGCTGGCCGTGTGGAGCAAAGACCGCGACGGCGTGTTTACGTTTGCCAATCAACTGTTGGCCGAGGTGCTCGGTCGCCCCTCGGAACAAATCGTGGGCAAGACCGACTTCGATTTCTTCCCGCGCGAGATGGCCGAGCAATTCGTGGCCGACGATCATCTCGTGATCGAGCAGAAACGGGTGATCGAACGTGTCGAAACGATCACGCGCGCCGACGGCGATGTGATTTACATTCAGAGCTTCAAGGCACCGCAGTTCGACGAAGAGGGGCATGTCATCGGCACGCAGGGGCTCAGTTGGGATATCTCGGACATGAAGCGCGTCGAGGCCGAGCTGCGGCACGCACGTGAGGAAGCCGACGCCGCCAATCGGGCCAAGAGCGCGTTTCTGGCGAACATCAGCCACGAAATCCGGACACCCATGAACGGCGTGCTCGGCATTACCGAACTGGTGCTCGACACGCCGCTATCGACCGAGCAGCGCGGATTCCTCAGTCTGGTGCGGGAATCGGCCGACGTGCTGCTCGAAGTCATTAACGACATCCTCGACTTCTCCAAGATCGAGGCGGGCCGCATGGAACTCGAATCGAACGAGTTCGACCTGGCCGAAGAGATTGGCGACTGCATGAAGGCCCTGGCCGTGCGGGCGCACAAGAAGGGGATCGAGATCACGTATCGCATCGCGCCCGACGTGCCGACGCTGCTGATCGGCGACCCGGTCCGCTTGCGCCAGGTGATCACGAATCTCGCCGGTAACTCGATCAAGTTCACGCTCACCGGCGAAGTGTCGGTCGACATCACGCGCGATGCGTCGGCCGATGTCGACGACGAGATCATGACCGCGCTCCACATCACGGTGCGGGACACAGGCATCGGCATCCCGGCTGACAAGCTGAAGACCGTGTTCGGCGCGTTCGAGCAGGCCGACGTGTCGATGACCCGTAAGTATGGCGGCACCGGTTTGGGGCTCAGCATTTCGCAACGGCTCATCGAGTTGATGGGTGGCGACGTGACCGTCGAGAGCGTCGAGGGCGAGGGGAGCACCTTCCGCTTTACCTGTCACTTCGGGTTGCAAGAGCCGTCGTACCCGCCGTTGCCAGCCGAACTCGACGAGGTCAACGAGAAACACATCCTGGTGGTCGACGATCATCCCACGCAGCGGGCCGTGCTCAAGGAATTGCTCGACGGCTGGGGCGCGTGTCCCACGGTGGTCGAGTCGGTCGTGGCCGCGCGTGAGTTGTTGGATGAAAGTCGCTCGGGTCGCCCGTTCGACGTGGTGTTGATCGACGCGGCGATGAATGGCCGCAGCGGCGTCAACCTGGCGCAAGACGTCGTGCGGTACGGACCTGGCAAGCCCGGCGTGATTTTGCTCGTGACCGCCGAGTGCTCGATGGGAGACATGCATCACTGCCGCGAGTTTGGTGTGGCGCACTACTTGATCAAGCCGGTCAAGGCGGCCGAGTTGCTGACGACGATCGCACTGGCGATGCAACCCGCGGCGCCTGCCGAGCCGCCGTCGCTCGCCGAAGCCGATGCGAAACTGCACGCCGCGAAGACCTTGCGTGTGTTGCTCGTCGAGGATAGCGAGGTGAATCAGACCGTCGCCGTGCGGTTGCTCGAACGACGTGGGCATGAAGTGTCTGTGGTCGACAACGGAGCCGCGGCGGTCGAAGTGCTGACGCGCGAACACGAATACGACGTGGTGCTGATGGACTTGCAGATGCCGGTCATGGACGGCCTCACCGCCACGGCCGAGATCCGTCGTCACGAAGCCACCACGGGCGCGGCGCATGTGCCGATCATCGCGATGACCGCCCATGCGATGAAAGGCGATCGCGAGAAGTGTCTCGAGACCGGCATGGATGGTTACGTGTCGAAACCGGTTCGCCCCAAAGATTTGTTCGACGCGGTCGAAGGGATCGGTGGCTCGACCGGCGACGATGACGAACACGTTTCGCCCGATGACACCACGCCGGTGGTCGATTGGGACGCGGCGATCGCCCGATTGAACGGCGATCGCGAGTTGCTCGCCGAGATGATCGAGGTCTTTCGCACCGAAGCGCCGCGGTTGATCGATCGGATTTCGGTAGCGGTACGGAAGCGCGACGCGGCCGAGTTGAAGATTTCGGCCCACACGCTGAAGGGGGCCGTGGGCAATTTCGCCGCCAAAACGGTGTTCGCCGCCGCCCTGCGACTGGAAACGCTCGCCAAGGATGGTAACTTTGAAGAGGTTCCGGCGGCCCAGTTGGCGTTGGAATACGAGCTGGAACGGCTCATGCCGGCGCTGGATGAGTTGGTGTGTTAGAGGGCAGGTGAGTAGGTAAGAACGTGCTTTGACCGCATCGCGGAGATTTTGGGATGACGAGTGTGCTTGTGGTTGACGACTCGCCGGTCGATCGCCACTTGGCCGGCAGTTTGTTGCGGGAAGGTGGCACGTACGATGTGCAGTTCGCCGAGCATGGCGGACAAGCGCTCGCGCTCGTGCGTCAATCGCCGCCGGACATCGTCGTGACCGATCTGCAAATGCCCGAGGTCGACGGCTTGGCCTTGGTGCAAGAACTGAAGCAATCGCATCCGCAAGTCCCCGTCGTGCTGATGACGTCGCAAGGGAGCGAGTCGATCGCCGTGCAGGCGCTGAAAGCTGGTGCCGCCAGCTACCTGCCCAAATCGCGTTTGACGTTCGAGTTGCAGCAAACGATCGAAGATGTGCTGTCTGTCGCCCGGGCTGATCGACAAGTGGGCCGACTGCATGAGTGCTTAACCGTCAGCGAGTCGCGGTTCACGCTCGACAACAATGTCGATCTCGTGCCACCGCTGGTCGAGCACGTGCGTCAGGAAATGTTGCGAGTCAAACTGTGCGACGAAGGGGAGATGACCCGGCTGGGGATCGCGCTGCACGAATCGCTCGTCAATGCGATCGACCACGGCAATCTGGAGCTGTCGAGCGATCTAAAGGCCGAGGACGATTCGCGTTATCACGATCTCGCCAAGCAGCGTCGCCACGAGCTGCCGTACAGTCAGCGGCGAGTGCGCGTGCATGTGCGCGTTACGCCGGACGAGGCCCGATGTTCGGTGATCGACGAGGGGCCGGGGTTCGATCCCGCGGGTCTGCCCGACCCGACCGACCCCAGTAACTTGGAGCGGGTCTTCGGTCGCGGGTTGCTGCTCATTCGCACGTTCATGGACGAAGTGACGCACAATGAACGGGGGAATGAGATTACGATGATCAAGCGACGGAAGGTGAGTAGGTGAGTAAGTGCTGGTGGGGACGAACGTCGGGGATGGGCGGATAAGTTTGTGGGAATCGGCGACTGGCGGTTGGGCAGGAGTCGAGGTTGAGTGACTGCGACGGCATTGGCGAGCGGCATGTAGGGGGCGTCGCTGTATCGCGCAGACCTGATACGGTCGGCATATCCGTACCGGCTCTGGCCGGGCGTGGCCGGTATCTTCGTCATGATAGAGTTCCAATCGTGCGTGTAGTGCGCGATAGAACCATTCTGCCACACATGCGCGATCCCGGGGCTGCAACGCGCGCGGGCGAACTGTTCAGACGCCTGTAAGGCGCTTGTCGATCATGCTCATACAGCCGCGAAAACGGCTCTCGACAGTCGTGCACAAATCACAGGTTGCACGCGCTAGATCGATTCGACCCGTGCTGAGGAAGGCACGGAACTTACACAACGCACGCAACGCAACGTTGCCACGGCATGGGAGGCCGACTAAATGAAATCCTCGATATGGCGGTGGGCCGCGGCGGTCGGTTTGGCCGTGGCTTCCAGCGAGACGATCAGTTACGCCCAGTACGTTGAGACAGCCTATAACGCTCAACGCGAAACCGTGGCAACCGCGCCACAATCGTTGCAACCGGTACCGATCATTCAGGCCGGCTACGAGGCGGTTGACGAAAAGGTGCCGCAAGGCAAGAAGAAGTCGGTCGTGCCCGACATGCGACGCACGCCGGCTCCGCCTCCGCCGCCCATCAATCTCGGGCCGCGTAATGAGGTCCCCTCGGCCCCGTATCCGGCCACGACCGAGCCGAAGTCATTTGGCTTCAGCGCCGACAACTACGGCCAACCCGCGGCCGATGCGAGCTGTGGCGTCTGTGCCGACAATGGCAACTCGCTCTGCGGCAGCTCGGGGGGCTGCTGGGACGCGCTCGTCTCGGAACCGTGCCCCCGGTTCAATCTGCAACTGTGGTCGGGCTATGAATCGTTCCGCGGCATTGCCGACGGCGCGGGCAACAATAACAACGGTGGCGTCTCGGGCTTCAACGCCGGAGCCCCGATTCCGCTGCTCGATCAGTTCGGCATCGGCGCTCAGTTCGGCGCCAGCTCGGGCACCTATGATCTGATGGGCCGTCCGACGTTCGAGCCGAACCGTTGGCAACAGCAGTACTTCGTCACCGCCGGTCTGTTCCGTCGTGCCACAGAGTGCTCGCCGTGGAGCTTTGGACTCGCGTATGACTGGTCGATCAACGACAACTTTGGTGCGTTCTCGGACGAGCCCTTCTTGTCGCAATGGCGGGCCCAGGTCGGTTACGCACTCAACCCGACGGATGAAGTCGGTATTTGGGGCACCTGGATTGATCGGACCGACACCTCGGCCGGCGTGCGTACCTATCGGCCGGTAAGCCAGATCAATCTGTACTGGCACCACAAGTACACGTGCCTCAACGCCGACACTTGGACCTGGATCGGTCAGCCGAGCAACGGTCCGCGCGGCGGCAACGGCACCTACGGCGAGTTCGTGATCGGCACGAACAACCAGGTTGCGATCTCGGATCGCTTGGCGATCTACATCAACGCCGCGCTGCTCAAGCCGAGTGCGAACGCGGGCGGGGCGGGCTCGGCCGAGTTGGGCTACCAACTGGCGACCGGCTTCGTCTTCTATCCGACCTGCGGTGCTCGTAGCTGCAGCGTAGCCGGCCGGAAATGGATGCCGCTCATGCCGGTGGCGAACAACGGCAACTTCTGGATCGATCAGTTCTAAGCGAGTCGTGAAACGATGGGAACGGTGTGCCATGTCCACGTCTTCGTGGACATGCTCCTCACCTGGGTGCCATGCCCACGCGGACGTGGGCATGGCACACGATGGTTCCCAGCGACATCACGCCCCTAAGCGAACCGTCGATCGAGTCGAAATCGAATCGCGACCCGCTGGTGACGCATGCGTTGCCAGCGGGTCGCGTCGCTTTTTGCGGGCAAAATCGCGGTATCTCGCCACTCTTGAGCCGGGCAAATGTCGTCCGCCTGGGCATCTAGGCAAGCTGCCCAACTCTTGACGGACGTAACGGTCGTTCCTGAATTGCCAGATGCAACGAACCGATGCATTTCAACGATGAATCCGTTTATTCGTGCGCGGTCGCGCTAGCATTCGTAGCGTCGGCAACAGCAGACCGGCACGAACGACGAAGCGACCTGATCGCTCGGAACGATTCGCACTACGCATTCCTCTCTACCCGAGGCGGGAGACTTGGTCATGAAACTTGGTGTGTTACGCTCGACCGCGTGGTTGGCGGCCGTGCTGCTCGCGGCCCTGCCGACCTTCGCGCAGGATATTCAATTGACGAGCAACTACGACGAGATCCAGCCGCCGGCCAACTTGGTCGATGTCCAAGGCGACCAGGGTTACGGCCCCCAGCCGGGCTGCGAGCAATGCGGTGGCCAGTGCCAGTGCGGCCAATGCCAGTGCGGCGATTGCGGCTCGGACGGCTGCGAACGACCGTGGTATCCGGCGATCGCCGACCACTGCCCGCGGTTTGGTGTCTACTCGTTTGGCGGCGTGTCATCGTGGCGCGGCGTCAGCGATGGCACGGGCCCGAACAACAACGGCTTCTTCTCCGGTCTCAACGTCGGGTTGCCGTTCCGCAATCTCGATCAATACGGCATCGGCTTGCAAGGCGGTCTTAGCTCGGGCTTCTACGATCTGATGGGCCGACCGACCAACGGTGCCGATGAGGCCAACCGTGTGCAACAACAACATTTCGTCACCTACGGTTTGTTCCGCCGTGCCGATTGCGATCGCCCCATCAGCGGTGGTGTGGTTCACGACTGGATGATTAACGACAACTTTGGCGCGAACTCGAACGAGCCGACGCTCAGCCAGTTCCGTGCTCAAGTCGCCTACGCCACGAGTGCCTGCAACGAGTTCGGCGTGTGGGCCACATGGCACGATCGCGGTGCGACCCAAGGCGCAGGGACCAACATTCCGCGCACGTTCCGCTCGGTCAATCAGACGAATTTCTTCTGGCACCGCAAATGGTGCTACGGCGGAGCGGATAGCTGGTTGTGGCTCGGTTTCCCGAACCGCACGCGGCTTGATCGCGTGTTGGGTGGCACGCTCGGCGAGATCATCGCGGGCGGCATGGTGAACGTGCCGATCAACGATCGCGTCGCGTTGTTCTCGAACTTCAATTACATGAAGCCGTCGGCGCGGGGTGGCGTGCCGGGCTCGCGTGAAGATACGTTTGACCTCAGCGTCGGCTTGGCATTCTATCCGGGCTGCACCGCTCGCAGCCGCACGGTGGCCGGTCGTAGTTGGATGCCGCTGATGCCGGTGGCGAACAACGGCAACTTCATGGTCGACCGCACGCCGCAATAAGCGTCGCTCGACATTCTCGGCTCAACATCCCCAGGCCTGATGCGAACCTCGTTTGCATCAGGCCTGGACTCGTTTATGGGTCGCGGCGGCACCGGCGGCAATGACGAACGATGCCGCGGCGGCAATGACGAATGTCGAAGCCTCAATGTCGAAAGAAGCCCGAAGGTCCAATGACGAATGACGAAGGGCCTCGGCGTGGATGCATTCGTCCTTTGAACTTCGTCATTCGAGCTTATTTCGACATTCGTCATTCCCCACCTACTCACCACCAACCACCTTCCCGCCACACTAGGCAATCTGCGTCAACCTTGCCGACAATTCCAAAAAGTCGCGAATTGACGATGGTACGAGTCCGATGTGTTGTAGGGAACGCTACGGTTCTGCCGGTGTTGTCGCTTGTAACGGTCATCAGACCGACAACCGGTTGAGGATAGCGAAACCGCTCACGGCGGAGGAAAACTGAGCATGAAAACCGTTTCGACTTACTTGCGAGCCTTGGCTGCCACGGCGCTGGTCGCCGCGGGCCTTTCGACCCCGGCCCAGGCGATCGACCTGGTCGACAACTTCGACGCGACCGAGGGACGCACCCAGCCCGCTTCGGCCGTGGCCACGTTCGCCGCCGATCCAGCAGGCGATAACGCCGCCCAGCCGCCGGCTCCTCCGCTAGGAGAGACCGACCCGGGCGTCCTCGCGGGTTGCCAAACCTGCGGGCCGAATTGCAACAACTGCGGCCACGGTTGCGGCCAATGCTGCGACGGCATGTGTCTCCCGTGGTGCAGCGAAGAGTGCCCCAACATTGGTTTCATCAGCAGCGGTGGCTTTGAAGCCTGGCGTGGTGTCTCCGATGCCGCGAGCGAAGGCAACTTTGGCTATGTCTCGTCGATGAACATCGCGTTCCCGTTGGTGCGCGATTTCGGCATCGCCGGTCAGTTCGGCATGTCGCACGGCGTGTACGACTGGATGGGCCGCACATCGAACGGCAACAACGAAGCCAATCAAGTACAGCAGCAGTTGATGTTCACGTACGGCTTCTTCCGTCGCGCCTGCGGCACTCGGTTCCAAGGCGGCTTCGTCCAAGACTGGATGGTCAACGACAACTTTGGCACCTTGTCGCAAGAACCGACACTCAGCCAGTTCCGCGCTCAGATCGGCTTCGTGATGAACGAGTGCAACGAATTCGGCGTGAACCTCACGCATCGCGATCGCAGCGCTACGCAGAACTTCTTCAACCCCGTGATCCCGGTGACCTATAGCGCGATCTCGTACACGAACTTGTACTGGCATCGCAAATGGTGCGAGGGTGGCACCGACAGTTGGATCTGGTGGGGTGTGCCGGCTTATCGTCGTCTCAACCCGGCGGCGGGCGGCAGCATCGGCGAGTTCATTCTCGGCGGTGCGCTCAACGTCCCCGTCACCAGCCGCATCGCGGCGTATGCCAATCTCAACTACATGAAGCCGAGTGCCGCCGGTGGCATCGCCGGTTCAACCGAAGAGTACTTCGACCTCGGCTTCGGCTTGAGCTTCATCCCCGGTGGCTCGCGCACTCGCAACGTCACCGGCCAACGCTGGATGCCGCTCATGCCGGTCGCCAACAACGGCAGCTTCATGGTCGATCGCAGCTTGTAAGTCTCGCCCCGCGGACCGCCTCCGCGGGATACTCGATCCACGCTGGCTCAGCGGCGACCGATCCTGGCCTGACACCCGCCAAGTGTCACGAAGGATCGGTCGCCGTTTTTTCGTGGGTGTTCTCGGGCAATGTCAGGCTTGTAGCGGCCTTGGGTGTGTCAAAATCGCACGGCCCTTGGGGGGTCGCTCAGCCCCAACGAGACGTTTAAGATCATGGCGGTAATTGGGCACTACTGTTTCTATGCTTGGCCTATGCTCTTCGACGGCTCCGACATCACAGCCGATCAGTTGCGTCGTCTCGTCGACGGGCTCGACGACGCGGCACTGGTCTGGCTCGATCCGCGCGGTTGCATCCGTTCTTGGAACTCGGGTGCGGCTGCGATGTTCGGCTACTCGACCGAGCAAGCCATCGGCCAAACGCTCGCGCTCATCGATCCCACGGCGGTCGACGGTCCCCTTGGCGGTGCTTTCGTCCGGTCCGCCCACGTGGGCCGACTCACCGGCGACATCCAGTTCACGCGCCGCGATGGTTCGTGCTTCGCGGCCAGCTACCGGCTCACGCCGCAGTTTCGCGACGAGTCGTTGATCGGCTACACGCTCGTGATTCGCGATGCCGATGCGTCTCGTCACTTGGAACGCAGCTTGCGCGAAAGCGAGGAGCGCTATCGCAACCTGGTTGAACTCGCCCCCGACTGCATCGCGGTGCTGCAAAACAACAAGCCGGTGTATGTGAATCGCGCCGGCCTCGCCGCCATCAAGGCTGGTGGACTCGAGCAAGTGCTCCATCAAGCGCTCGACGATTATCTCCATCCGGCCGACTTGGCGGCGAGCCGCGAACGTCAGTCACAAGTCCTCGGCCAACAACGTTGGTTATCGCTGCATCATGTTCGCATCCGGCGACTGGACGGCGAGTACATCGACGTCGAAACGTGCGCCGGTCCGTGCATGTTCAACGGCGCGCCAGCGATCCAGTTGATCGCGCGGGATGTGACCGAGCGGATTCGCAACGAAGAAGCCGCTCGACGTCGCGATGCGTTTCGCGAGACCGTCATTCGCACCGCGGCCGAGGGGATCTGCGTCTGCTCGGCAATCGACGAGTTTCCCTACGTGCGGTTCTCGGTCTGGAACGATCAGATGCGCGAGCTCACCGGCTACACGCTCGACGAGATCAACCAACTCGGCTGGTATCAGTCGCTCTATCCCGACGAGACCGTCCGCCAACGGGCGATCGACCGCATGGCCCGGATGCGCGACGGGGACGACATGCATGCCGAACAGTGGGAAATCACGCGCCGCGATGGAGAGCGCCGCTGGGTGGCGATTTCGACTTCGATGGTCGAGACCGAAGCGGGTCAGCCGGCCGTCGTGGCCATGATTCACGACGTGACGGAACAGCGTCGCTTGGAACAACAGCTACAGCAGTCGCAGAAGCTCGAAGCGATTGGCCGTCTGGCGGGCGGTATCGCGCACGACTTCAACAATCTGCTCAGCGTCATCTTCACGTACAGCCACGTGCTGCTCGAAAGTTTTCCGCCGGACGACGAGCGTCGCCCGCAGCTCGAAGGCATTCGCGACGCCGGGGAGCGCGCGGCGAATCTGACGCGCCAGTTGCTCGCGTTCAGTCGTCAGCAACCCGATCATCCCGCGCCGCTCGACCTGAACACGCTGATTGTCGCGAGCGCCAGTTGGTTGCAACGTTTGGTCGGTGATGATGCCGAGATCATCACGCGCTTCGAGCCAAAGCTGTTGTCAATCGTGGCCGATCGTGGGCCCCTCGAACAAGTGCTGATGAATCTCGTGATCAATGCCCGCGATGCGATGCCGCGCGGCGGCGAGATTGTGATCACAACCGCGAACGTCACCCTCACGCCCGAGCAAGCCACCAGCCGACAATTGGCCCCGGGCCCGTATGTATCGCTGTCGGTGCGTGACTCAGGCGAGGGGATTCCCGAGGCAATTCAGGCCCAAATCTTCGACCCGTTCTTCACCACGAAAGAGATCGGCAAGGGGACCGGACTGGGGTTGGCCGTCGTCCACGGGATCGTCAAGCAAAGTGGCGGACAAATCACGTTTCACAGTCAGCCCGGTCAAGGCACGACGTTCGCGATTCTGTTTCCGGCCGTCGATCATGACTCGGCTCCGATCGTCAAAGATGTCACAGCGGTCGCCCCGCGCGGAACCGAAACCATCTTGGTGGTCGACGACGATGACGGCGTGCGACGTTCGACGTGTCTCGCGCTCGAAGGTCAAGGCTATCGCGTGCTGCCCGCCCAACATGCGAACCAAGCACTTGAAATTGTGCAACTGCACCGCGGTCCGTTGGATTTGTTGCTGACTGATGTCGTCATGCCCGGTTGGAATGGGCCGCGACTGGCGACCGCCGTGAGTGAATTGCGACCGTCGATTCGCGTGCTGTACATGAGCGGCTTCATCGATCCGCAACGAGCACTCGGCAGCGACGGCATCGATCGTCCGCACCTGCAAAAGCCGTTCACGCTCATCGATCTGGCTCAACGCGTGCGCTCGGTGCTCGATCAGTCCCGTTCGTAGCAACGCCATCATAGTATCGATCACGCTCCGCGTGATCCGGAACGATCGCCGAGTTTCACCAGCGTGCTATGGCTGAAGTGGGTTGCCGAGCGGATCGCGACACCATTTGAGTTGGGTGCCATGCCCACGTCCGCGTGGACATGTAGTTTGGCGAGTTGCATGCCGACGCAGACATGGGCATGG
>JAEUIL010000923.1 GCA_016794255.1 Planctomycetaceae bacterium
TGACCCACGAGACGTGTTGCTCGGGAATGATCGTGGCCCATTGACGACGACGCTCCTCGGCCGGCAGCAAACTCGCTTCCGCGTGCGCAATCGCCGCGGGAGCGATCGATTCGAGAGCGGCGCAGCGGCGCAGATGTCCGAGGCCAGCGCGCGGTCCTGCGGCAGGAATGAAGAGCCAGCGGTCGTTCACTGCGGCGTCCATGTGTAGCCCCCGGCGTTGATTTGGCCCAAGGCTGGATTCTGCCGCACGAACGCGAGCAGTTCGTGATACGACACGCGGCGATGCACCAGATCGAGTTGCTCGTACAAGGACCGCACCAACCGCAGGTCACGTTCGTCGTCGACCGTCCAACGCAAGTCCGAGTTATCGGTCGTGTCGCAGACGTCGCGGGTCATGAACAACTCGCGGCGTTCGGATCGCAAGAACACGGTCACATGTTCCCGGGCGGGCTTGCTCGTGGCGAGACGATCCATGCGTTCGAGCACGTCGACGAACATCGCTTCGCTGTCGAGCCCGCGGGGATAGGTGCGGCGGATCACGTTGCTGGCGTAATCGCACGCGGCATGGTGAGTGATGAGTTCTTCGATGACATGATCCAACACGCCGGGATCGATCAACGGACAGTCACCGGTCGTGCGCACGACCACATCGGCCGCAGCTTCTTGAGCAGCGTTGACATAGCGACGCAGCACATCATCGGCGTCGCCGCGATACCAACGCACGCCGCACTCATCGGCCAGCGTGGCCAGTGGCGCGTCGGCCTCGTCGTCGGTCGTGGCCACGACGATCTCGTCGGCCTTGGTCGAGCGCAGTAGACGCTCGATCTGCCGCGCGAGCATGGGTCGGCCCATGACATCGATCAGCACCTTGCCGGGCAGGCGCGTCGATGCGACTCGAGCTTGCAGAATGACCACCGTGCGCATGAAAATCGTCCGTGAAAACTGAAGCAGGCCTGGGCTGAGAGTACCGGAAGACCGCACTCGTAGGAATCATACCCGGATTGCGTCGCCGATTTGAGTCCATTCTTCCTGGACGAGGGCTCAATAGAGACGGCGTTAGTTTTTCTTCGCTCCCTGCGGTTTCTCACGCAGGTCCCAAGCCGTGAGCCATTCGACGCTCTTCCGTTCCAGGCCGAACTCCTTGTGTAAACGGGCGTCCATGTCGGGCAGGTGGGCGGCACCGTAGAACACGGCCAGCTTTTGCTTCCCCGCGGCGATTTGCTTCTGCAACACCTCGAGCGCGACCTTGTTGCGTTCGCTGAGGATCGTCGAGCCGTCGGGCCCCTCGAACATGCCGGTCATGTTCTCGACATCCTCAAACTGCTTGGCCATCTCGCGCTTCAGCGCATGACCATCGCGCGACATCATCGCGCCGAGCAGCGCCCAACTTTGCAGGCCGGCCGGGTCACGGGCATTCTGTCGAGCGACGCTGTAGCCCATCGCACGCCACATCATCTGCCACATCCCTTCCTTCTTTTTCTCCATCGAGTCGGCGAACTTCTCCGGCGTCATATCGGCATGCACAAAGTTGGCCTGGTGATAGTCGACATGGGCCAGTTGATGTTCGAGGCCGAGCAGATCTTTGAGCCCGTCTTGCACGGCGCCGATCGGATGACCGCTGCGTCCGCCTCCCCCTTTGGGGACTTTCGTTCCCTCGGGCGCGACCAACTCATAGAGCACCACGTCGTACTTCGTGAACTCCTTGTTGAGCCGTTCGTAGTACGATTTCTCGCCGACGTGCACGGCGCCGATTAGATCGACGTGAAACTTCGTACCGTCGGTCTGGGGCTTCACGTAGCGAATGATCGAAGTTTGCAACGCGACCGGCTCTTGCTGGTCGTCACGCACCAACCGGACGAACGGACTCTCGCTCTCGGCGGTCGCCTTGGCCGCGGGCTGGGCAGATTTGGGCGGTTCCTCGGCTCCGGCGAGCGAGACCAACGCGGGCAACAAAGCGGTTGCCATACACCAACGACGAATTGAGCCCAACATGTCCGCTCTCCTGGCAGCCTGATTCGTTTGCCAACACGGGTAAGTATAGGGCGTTGCCCCGCGGCGAGGCCAGCGGAATTGGCGAAACGAGTGCGGAGCGTTCGCTAGGAATGCTCAGAAAAGCGGCGATTTTGCGGCAAAATGCCCGCCTGAACCGCGAAGTGAGCGAGGCCACCGATGACCAACATCGTCGCGAAACCACTGATGCCGACCAGATTGCCGTGAATCAGCTTGGGGTTCAACGCCCCCCAGACGAGCACCGGGATGCTGCTCAGCACGGCGATAGCGGCGACCCAACTCGGAATCCGCGGCATCAGCCAGGCAAGCAAGAACAGACCGAACATGCCTGAACCCGCGACGCCCGCGTATTTCCACCAGGCGTTCATCAGCGCACCACTTTCGTTGCGGTGCAGCACGTAGATCACGATCGCCAGGCCGGTACCGAGCACGCCGTTGAGCAGCGTGAAGCCGCGCATGATCAGAATGTCGGGAATGCTCGAACGCTTGGCTCTCAACCGTCGCCAGAGATCGACAAACAGCGTCACGCTCATCGAGTTGAGACACGAGTCGACCGTGCTCATCGCGGCGGCGAGAATGCCGGCGATCACGATGCCGCGAGCGAACGGCGATAACTCGAAACGCATGAAGTGCGGGAAGACTTGATCGTCCTTGATGCCCGTTGGCAGCGGCGTGGAGATTAGCGGCGAATCGCTCGCGAACTCACCGCCGACCGGGACCTGATACAACATCATCAACCCGGTGCCAATCAGGCAAAAGATCGCCGAGATCGGCAGATACGACAGCGCCCCGAACCAAATGCTCTTCTTCGCCGCGCCGTCGTCACTGGAGCAGAGCACACGTTGCACGTAATTCTGGTCAGTGCCGTAGTTGCGGAGATTCTCGCTGATGCCGTAGAGCAAAACAATCAAGAACGTCGCCTGCGAAAGGTCGCTGCTGGCGAACGTCCCCAACGACAGCGAGCCCGCGGGCAGATCGGCCACGAACTGCGTGACACCGCCCGGTCGACGGCGGAAGATCTCGAACAGACACCACAGCGCTCCGCCGAGCAACACAAACACCTGGGCCACGTCGGTCCAGATAACCGCTTTGATCCCGCCCATCACGTCGTAGATCATCACCACGACACCGATCACGATGGCCGTGGGAATGACACCCCAACTCAATAACGGGTCGACCGCCAGCGCCACCAGCAAGATCACCATCGCGATACGGATCATCTGCAACACGGTGAACGACGCGGCGACATAGCCCCGGGCCCAATAGCCGAACCGATGCTCAAGGAACTCGTAAGCCGAGAGGTTCACGTGCCGACGATAGAGCGGAATGAAATACTGCACCGCAACCCACGCCGCGATCGGGAGCGCCATGCCAAAGACGTAGCCCGACCAGTTCTTCTTCTCATACACGAACGCGGGCAAGGCGAGAAACGTGATGCTCGACAGAAACGTCCCCAGCACCGAGAGGCCGACCACCCAGCCGTTCATCTCACGATTGCCGATGCTGTACCCCTCGACATCGCGACTGCCATCGCTGACGAGGAACCCGATCAACAGCATCGCCGCCATGTAAACGACGATGACGATCAAGTCGGCGTGAGCGAAGAGGAAGTCCATGGGGAGGGCAGAGTGAGTAAGTGAGTAAGTGAGTAGGTGAGTAAGTGCTTGGTCGCAAAATCCTATCGGAGCGAATGGTTCGAGTAGCTCGCTTGCGGTTTCGCGCCTAACGTGCCGCATGCGCCTTGAGCAACTCGACAAACGCCTTCAAG
>JAEUIL010000019.1 GCA_016794255.1 Planctomycetaceae bacterium
GTTCACGCGTAGCGACGGCGCGGCGGTCGAAGAGACGATCGTTTCGGGCGAGGCGAAACCGACCGGCGTGTGGATTACCTTCAGCGACGATGATGGCATCACCTGGGCGGCGCCGCGCGATATCTCGCCGATGGCCCGCAAGTCGACTTGGGGTTGGTACGGTACCGGGCCGGGACTCGGAATGTACTTGGGCAATGCGACCGGCGGCCGACTGCTGATCCCCGCTTATCACACCGACGGCGGCGTGTATCGCACGCACTGTTTGTTCTCCGACGATCATGGTGAGACGTGGCAGTTGAGCGACATCGCCGCCGACAACACGAGCGAGCCGCAAGTGGTCCTGCTCGCCGATCGGTCGCTGCTCATGAACGCGCGGACGATCGCCGGCAAAGGAGAACAACGCACGCTGGTGACGAGCAAGGATCGTGGCCAAACGTGGCAGCCCGCGACGGGCGTGACGGCATTGATCGACAATCATTGCCAAGGTTGCATCTATCGCGCTTACCGCTCGGGCACGAAAGACGAGTACGACTTGATCTACACCCAACCGGGCAATCGCAGCCGGATCGGCGTGCAGGCGTGGCTGAGCCCCGACGAGGGGAAGACTTGGCCCTTTGCCCAGCGACTGTGGAACGGCCCGAGTGCCTACACGGCCATGGTCCGCACGCACGACGGTCAGATCTGCCTGCTTATGGAATGCGGCAAGAAAGATGTGTACGAGCAGATCGCGTTTCTGAAATTCTCGCCGGAGTGGTTGCGAGCGCGGCGGGCACCGTGATCGTAGGGTGGGTCGAGCAACGCGAGGCCCACGCGGCCGCGTCGTCGATGGACCATGGTGCGGTAAGGGGACGCCTCCACCGTCACTACACATTCGCCCCTGTCTTGAGTCGCGCTCTGCCGCGTGAGACAATCGGGCCTACTCGCGTGGTTCCCCTTCTCGCTCTGGTCGCCGTGCCATTGTTGCGCGGCAAGTTGACATGCATCTCACTCGCTCGCTCGTTGCGTTCTCATTGCTCACGTCACTCGTCTGGTCGCAACAACCGACCAAGGATGTGTTCATCCCACGTCGGCAGGAAGTGATGCCCGGCCCGGCACTGTCGCCCGCCGAGGCGATCAAGAAGATGGAAGTCCCCGCCGGGTTCAAGGTCGAGTTGGTGGCGGCCGAGCCCGACGTGGTGAACCCTGTCGCAATGACGTTCGACGAGCGCGGCCGAGTGTGGATCACCGAAAGCTTTGAGTATCCGCGCAAAGAGCCGGGCCCCGGCCGCGACCGGGTCAAAACGCTCGAAGATACCGACGGCGATGGCACGCTCGACAAAGTGACGATCTTTGCCGAAGGTCTCAACATCCCCTCGGGCATCGCGGTCGGCTATGGCGGCGTGTGGGTCGCCAACGCGCCCGACATCTTGTTCATGCAAGACACCGATGGCGATGGCAAGGCCGACAAGCAAGAGGTGGTCGTCACCGGCTTCGGTCGTTTCGACACGCACGAGCTACCGAACTCGCTCACGTGGGGACCCGACGGTTGGCTCTATGGTCTCAACGGCGTTTTTAATCCGTCGAAGATCGTGCATCGCGGCCAAACGCACGAGTTCACCTGCGCCATGTTTCGCATCCATCCGCGCACCCGAGCGTTCGAGGTGTTCTGCGAAGGAACGAGCAACCCCTGGGGCATCGCGATCGACAAAGAGGGGAGCTTTTTTGTCTCGGCGTGCGTGATCGACCATTTGTGGCATCTCGTCGAGACCGGCTACTACCATCGCCAAGGTGGCCCTTATCCGCCGCATACCTGGAAGATCGAATCGATCGTCAAACACAAGCATCAACTCGCGGCCTACTGCGGTATCCACTACTACGACAGCGATGCCTATCCGCCTCAGTACCGTGAAAAACTCTACATGGGCAATGTCCACGGCAACTGCATCAACAGCGATCGGTTGGAACGCGACGGCTCGACGTATCGCGGGCTGCCGGAACCTGATTTCTTGAAGGCGAACGATGCGTGGTTCATGCCCGTGGTGCAGAAAACGGGGCCCGACGGGTGTTTGTGGATTCTCGATTGGTACGATCGTTACCACTGTTATCAAGACGCCAATCGCGATCCCGCCGGCATCGACCGCGGTCACGGGCGGCTCTATCGCGTGCGCTACCAAGACACGCCACGCGCGCCAAAGTTCGATCTCTCGAAGGAGACCGACGAACAGTTGATCGAGCGACTGAAAAGTCCCAACGGGTTCTTTCGCGATATAGCGCAGCGCGTGTTGGCCGAACGAGCGAATCCCGCAGCGTTGAAGAAGCTCAAGGGGATCGTCGAGAACGAGACGCTTGTCATTAGGGATCGCCTACATTGCTTTTGGACAATGCTGTCGAGCGACTCACATGCTTTATCGAAAGAACTTGATGAAGAGTTCTTCGTGCGGGCAGCGAAGTGGCATGAGCCGGTGATGCGTGCTTGGGCAGTTCGAGCGGCGCGAGTACCCACTCTCTTGCATCTCAATCCTCGCTCGCTTGAGCCGTTTCGATCCGATAAGTCCCCTCAAGTCCAACTCGAGCTTGTCATTGCGCAGGCCCTCGACCCGTCGGAGAGCTATGAATTATTGCGTCAATTTCCCCAAGATATTCATTTGGCTCAACTCGTCTGGGTGAATTGGAAGGACGTATTGATGGGCCAGCGCACACAGAATCAAAGGCCTTTTCAGGAAGCCCTCTTGGGAACGATTGCAAACGAGGCCTTGGACGACCTCATGACTTTGCGCGAAATCACGCCACGCGTTCTGGACTTGATGGCCAACGTCGACAGTGCCAGCGAGATGATTGAGGCACTGTCGCGATCCAAGAATCTTAAACGATCTAGTATCGCGATCGCCCTGGATGTGATTGCGAAACGGGCGATGTCCGGCGAAATAAACCTGCGCATTTCCGATCAAGTGCTCGATCAGTTTTTCTCGAATCGCGCCTCGGACCAAGTCTACTTCTCGGCGTCGGTGCTGGGAGCCCTCGTGGGAAATCGAGACGCGATTCAGTATCTGGAGCGGGTCGTGCTCAACTCAGGTGAGATACCTATGCGACGAGTCCGGGCGTTCGAAACTCTCGTGATCGCGAAGTTCGATCGTTATCTCGAGATAGCTCGCGAGTATCTCATTGACGGTAGCGTTCCCCTCGACGTCCAACGTGGAGTACTTCTTGGTTTGAGTCGTTCAAAGTTGCTCGACACGGGTGACGTGGTGATTGCTTCCTACGAGCACTTGGCACCTGAACTACAGCCGCTGGCCATCGAGCTGCTCACGCAGCAGCCATTGTGGGTACCCAAGTTTTTGACCGCTTTGGAGCATAAGACGATTGCTCGGGACAATGTGAACGTAAATCAAATCGCGACACTGGCGAAAAGCAAGAACCCCGAGATTGCCGAACGAGTTGCCGTGATTTTCGGCACGGTTCGCACCGAGCGCAATCCGCAGCGCGAACAAGTCGTCTCGCAAATGCGCGAACTGGTCAAGAACAACTCGGGCGACCCGCACAAAGGCGTGGCCGTCTTCCACAAGCTGTGCGGCCAATGCCATAAAATTCATGGCCAAGGCCAAGACGTGGGACCCGACATCACGGTCAACGGTCGCGCGTCGATCGATCAACTGCTGTCGAACGTCTTTGATCCGAGTCTCGTGATTGGCCAGATTTATCAAGCACAAACGGTCATCACCTCCGATGGTCGCACGCTCACCGGCTTGGTCGTCGAGAACAATCAGCAGCGCGTCGTGCTCAAAGTTCAAGGGGGCAAGATCGAAACGATCGCTCGCAAGGACATCGACGAAATGGCCGTCAGCAAGCTATCGCTGATGCCCGAGGGGGTCGAGAAGCAGCTATCGCCCGAGGAGCTGCGCAACTTGCTAGCGTTTCTCGTGCTCGACAAACCGCCGAGCGATCCGGGGGCGCGAATGATCCCGGACGTGAGCAAGAAATAGGGGGAGAATGACGAATGTCGAAGCTCGAATGTCGAAAGAAGCCCGAAGGACGAATTCCAAATGACGAATGATTGCATCCCCTTCGTCATTCGAGCTTTTGCCTTCCGTCATTCTTTCGTCATTTAGATTTCGACATTCGTCATTCCTGCCCTCACGGCCGCTATCACTCACCCGCCTCGCGGTAGGCCCGATTGCCCTTGTTCCCCACGCCCCCCGCCGTTACCATCCCGCCTCGAATCGATTCTCTGGCGCTTGTTTTCTCGCCTATTGTTGCGAGTCGCTATCGTGTTACGCCCCGTCATTGCTGCCTCGATCGGCCTGATCATGGCCTGTGGTGCGGCGGGCTGCGCGAAGAATCAAGTCGCTGCCGCGCCCGGCGCTCAACCCGGACCGGGCTTGCTCGGTAGCTTGGGACTTGGCGGTAACTCGACCGCCGCGGGCGCGAACAACCCGCAACTCGCACAACTCCAGCAGCAGCAATTCGGCCTCGCTCAGCGTGGTCAGGAATTGCAATCCCGCGCTGCCACGCTCGACACGGCCAATCAAGAGTTGGAACGGCAATTGGCGCAGGCCCGGCAAGAGTCGCGCGTGCTGAGCGATCAGATCGTGGCGATGCGCGAACAGCTCAAGAGCGCCAATCAACAAGTCGCCCAGATTCAAACTCAGTTTCAAGATGCCGCCCAACGTACCGAGGCGATGTCCGCTTCGCTCAAGAAGCGCGTCGGCGCTTCGATCGGCACGAACAACAGTTTGCAGAACAATCTGCCGCGCATCGATCTGCCCGGCGTCGAGACGCGGGTCGATGGCGACGTGATTCGCATCGAGTTGCCCGGTAATCGACTGTTCGAGCCCAACAGTGCCCGACTGACCCCGCAGGCGACGTCGCTCATCGATCAAGTCGCCGCCGAGGTTTATCGGGCGTACCCGAATCAAATCGTCGGCGTCGAGGGGCACACGAGCACCGATCCCGTGCCGGCCGGTCATTGGACGAGCAATCACCACCTCTCGGTCGGCGAGGCGGTCGCGGTCTACGATCAGCTTGCGGGCCGCGGACGCATTCCGGCCAATCAGTTGTTCGTCGTCGGTCACGGCGCGAATCATCCGGTCGTATCCAACGGCACGCCGCAGGGGAAGCAGCGCAACCAACGCGTCGAGTTGGTCGTCTATCCCGACCGCGCCCCCGGCAAATAGCGGCGTGGTTCCGCGCACCTCCCGGACTGTCTGCTGGCGGAAAAACCCGTATTCCAGGCGGTTGACAAGGCGTGGATCGTGTCATAAAAACATGGATTCCGCCGAGACAGCCGTCTCGGTCAGACGCCCCTATCGTCTAGAGGCCTAGGACACCGGGTTCTCAGTCCGGTAACCGGGGTTCGAATCCCCGTAGGGGTACTAGCAATTCGCCCGTAGAGGCGAATAGAGCGGAAAACACGGGAACTATTGGCGCTGCCGCCAGTGGTTCCCGTTTTTGTTTACCCTCAGTTCCACTCGATTCGGCAGTGTACTGCAGCGCCCCGTGCAGCGCGCCCGTGGCCTCGGTTGCCGCGCGTCGAAACTGGTCTTCGGTCACCTGCCGGTAGTGCTCATTGGCAACTGCTTCGCTGTGTCCAAGCCATTCAGCTGCGAGATAGCCCGGGTAGTGCTCGGCCAGTTCGGTGGCTCGACTCGCCCTGAGATTGACGAACAGCTTGGGCCAAGGCTCGACCCCTGCCCGCTTGGCGATCCGCAAAAGCCCGGTGCGCAGGTTCTCGCAGCCCACGCGATACTTGCTGACGACAAACTCGGATTTCTCGGGACGGGACTCCGCCACGTCGAGTAGCAGCGGCAGCACCTCGGGAAAGATTGGCACCACGCGCTTGGACTTGCCGAACGTCGCGGTCTTGGGCGAGTGAATCGTGATCCGGTTCGTGGCCCAATCAATGTCTTCCCACCGCAGCTTGAACAGTTCGCTGGGGACACGCAACCCGACGAACCGGGCAAGCCCGATGATCGCTCGCCATTCGGCATCGGGGGCGGCGTCGAGCAGCTTGTAAGTCGTCTCCCGACTCACGAACGCTTGGCGTTCCTTGACGCTGCGAACCTTGAGGTTCTTCAAGTGCCCGAATGGGTTCTCGGTGACGAGCCGGCCCCGCAGCGCCGCGGCGAAGAACTGCCGGGCCCGACTCACAAGTCTTCGCACCGTGTTCTCGCCTAGTGTCTGCCGCAGGTGCAAATTGTAGCCGTCGGCATCCAACGCGGTGACTTCGGCGATCGGCTTTTGCTTGCCGAGATACTTCTCCACTCGCGCGGCCGACTCTTTGAGATTGCGCATGGTCAGCGGCCGCACGTCGGTACGCATCGCGAGATAGTCGGCCAGGAACTTGCCCACCGTCACCACCTCGGGCGTCGGCTCGGGCTCGGCCGGCGTGACCTCAACCCGCGGCGAACAAAGATCGAAGCCGACGAGTTTGGCGTGGATCGTGTCCGAAACCTCGGCGAGCCACTCGACCGTGTCGGCGTCGATAAGCGATCGCGTCGCCCGTGCTGCCACGAGCGCCTCGATCCGGTCAACCATTCGTTCGGCTTGCTTCTGGGTCAGCTTACCGACACGAATCGTGCGGCGTTTCTCCGTGTGATCGTAGAACTGCAGCGCCTTTTCGCCGCGGGGCAGCTTGGTGACCGATGCCATACTATTTGCCCTTCCGTGTCTTGGGTTCAACTTTGGTTTCGACCGTGATCGACCAGCCGAGATACTCCGCGAGCGTGTCGAGCGCTTCGACGCTCATGCCGCCCTTTTCGTTCAAAAACCGGCTCAGTGTTGCCTGATCGATGCCGGTCACCTTGCTGATCGCGTAGCAGCTTTGACCGCTCGTTTCGATGAGATTCCGCATCTGATCGCTAAATCGTTTTCGTTTGCTCATGTTCTTACCTTATCGGATACTTGAGTAACAGTCAATTAGAATGCGTTGGCCGTTTGTTGGCTCTGCCAGTTGTTTGGGTCCCAGGTGCAATGATGGCTCAGCGGCAAGAATCGATACGTCTCTCCCTGCCATAGCGCCCGGACCGTACCGGTGCGGCCGTTGCGTTGCTTAGCCACGATCAATTCGGCTTGGCCAATCACGTCGGGGTCGTCGGGCCGGCTTTGTTCTTCGCGGTGAACGAGAATCACGACGTCGGCATCTTGCTCGATCGAGCCCGACTCGCGCAGGTGGCTCAGCTTGGGCTTGCCGTTGCCGGCTTTCTCCACCTCGCGGTTGAGTTGAGCCAAGCACACGACGGGGATTTCCAACTCCCGGGCGAGCATCTTTAGCCGGCGTGCCATACGAGCGACTTGCTCGTGACGGGGATCGCGTGAGTTGTCCGGCTCGATCAGTTGCAGGTAGTCGACAACTAGCAGGTCCAGCCCACCGCTACGCTTAAGCCGGCGCGCTTGGGACACAATCTCGACAATCGAACGTCGGGGCGTGTCATCGATTGCCGACGATGGAAAACCAATTTGATTCTGAGCGTCGACCAGCCGCCGCCGATCGTCCTCATCGAGGTGACCGCTCGCGATTCGTTCGGCGTGAACCTCGGCCCGTGCTGCGAAAAGTCGCTCGGCCAGTTCCTGCCGGCTCATTTCGAGACTCACGAATAGCACAGCCTTGCCCAGGTCAATCGTCGCATGCGCCGCGAGTTGCAAGCCGAGCACGCTTTTGCCGCTACCGGGTCGACCAGCGATCACGATGAGTTGCTTGGGCCTTAACCC
>JAEUIL010000180.1 GCA_016794255.1 Planctomycetaceae bacterium
CCGACCAACGAGGGGATGTTTCTCACGTCGGTGGCCGCAGCCCATGACTTCGGCTATCTCACGTTCGGCGAAGTGATCAACTGGCTCGAACGCAACTTGGATAGCTGGGACAAGACCGAACGCTTCCGCGGTCATCCGCTCAACTGGTACGACACGCAGACGCTGCAAGTGCTGGCTCCCGGGTATGTGTCGACTGTCGACAGCGGCAATCTCGCCGCGGCGGCGCTCACGGTGCGACAGACGCTCCACGAATTCTCACGGCAGCCGATCTTAGGTGGCCGGGCGCTGGCGGGAATCTACGACGGCTTGGGGCTCTTGGGACTGACATCGCCCGGCGACGAATCCGTTTCGGACCCCGCCAGTGTCTCGCCGACGGTCACGCAGCTCGTGGCGAACATCAAGTCGGCCGAGCAAACGATGCCGCGCAATCCGGTCGAGTGGCAACGTGCTTGGCAACCGCTGGAACGCGCCCTGAACGAATTACTGCACCTGCCGGTGAGTGTGGCTCGCAACGGTTCGCCCAGTCTGATTCCGGACACGTTTCACGCCCAAGCGCTGCGCACGCAGATCGACGAGCTGCGGTCCGAGTTTGCGGCGCTGTTCCCGTGGGTCGCGCTGTTCGACGAGCCCGATTGTCCCGTGCCGCAGCCGTCGAGTGCCGCCCGTGCGAACGACAACGGGCCCCCGCTCGAAAGGCTCCGCGCCTTGTTGAGCCGTGACTTCTCATTGACCGACGTCGAGAATTTGCCGCAGGCGCTGACGGCGCTCCAGGCCGAACTCGGTGACGCGACGGGGACGCTCGCCGG
The DNA here is from genome assembly GCA_016794255.1 of Planctomycetaceae bacterium. Lineage (GTDB taxonomy): Bacteria > Planctomycetota > Planctomycetia > Pirellulales > PNKZ01 > JAEUIL01. The sequence goes on from JAEUIL010000180.1 coordinate 807, forward strand.
TTGGTTCGCGTCCTTGCTCCAAAGCGCCGAGCGTGGCGCGGCCCATGCCGCCAGCTTGCGACGCCGCAGCGACGACCTCGCCGAGCGGCTGCGCGAAGTAGCCTTGGCGATGGATTTCACGTTCTTGTTCGACGCTCAACGGAAACTCTTCTCGATTGGCTACAACCTCTCGTCCGGGCAACTCGACCGCAGCCACTACGATTTGCTCGCGTCCGAGGCGCGGCTCGCCAGCTTCTTGGCGATCGGCAAGGGAGACGTCGACCATCGTCACTGGTTCCACCTGGGTCGACCGATGACGCAGGTCGGCGCCTCGAACGCGCTCCTCTCTTGGGGCGGCACGATGTTCGAGTACCTGATGCCGAACCTGTTCTTGCGGAGCTACGAGGAAACGCTGCTCACGCAAAGTTGTGTCGCCGCGACTCAGCGGCAAATCGAGTTCGGCCGTCAGCAGCATCTCGTCTGGGGCATCTCCGAGTCGGCGTTCGCGGCCTTTGATAACGCAGCAAATTACCAATACCGTTCGTTCGGCGTGCCGGGGTTGGGACTCAAGCGCGGCTTGGCCGACGATCGTGTGGTCGCGCCGTATGCGACCGGCTTGGCACTCATGGTGACACCGCGCGACGCGTGGCTCAATCTGCAGGCGATCACGCGCGAAGGGGGCTCGGGCGAGTTCGGCTACTACGATGCCATCGACTACACGACCACCCGTCTCGCACCGAACGAAACCAAGCATGTGCTCCGCTGCTACTTTGCTCATCATCAAGGAATGTTGCTCGCGGCGCTCGATAACTGTCTGTTCGAAGGGGCAATGCAGCGGCGGTTCCACCGCGAACCCCGCGTGCGCGCCGCGGAGTGGCTCTTGCAGGAACGGGTCCCCATCGTCACCAGCGTGATCACGCCCCACGGCGACGAGATGACCACGGCGCCGGTGGTGCGCGAACCCGAGTCGTCGACCAGCCGCTGGCTCACGACTCCGCACACGGTCAGTCCCCGGGCGCATCTGCTCTCTAACGGCAACTACACGGTGATGGTGACCAACGCCGGCGGTGGATACAGCAATTGCCGCGAGACCCGACTCACGCGCTGGCAATCGGACCGCACGTGCGACAACTGGGGCCAGTTCCTGTATCTGCGGGATCGTCAGAACGGCAAGCTCTGGTCGCCGACATATCAACCGACCCAGCGGTTGGCCGACGATTACGAAGTGCTCTTCTCGGTCGACAAGGCCGAGTTTCGTCGCCGCGACGACGATCTCGAAACGCGGCTCGAAGTGGCCGTGGTTCCCGATACCGATGCCGAAGTGCGGCTGCTCACGATCGTCAACTATGGCACCGGCGAGCGGACGATCGAGGTCACGAGTTTTGCCGAGATCGCGCTCTGCCCGGCCGACGCCGATCTGGCTCATCCCGCGTTTCAGAAGTTGTTCATCGAGACCGAGTATCTCGCGCCGCATCGCGCGCTGCTGGCTCGGCGACGACCCCGTTCGGTCGAAGAACAACCGCGTTGGGCCGCTCACGTGCTCGCCGTCGACGACAGTCATCTCGACCACCGGCATGTCGAAATCGAGTATGAGACCGATCGTGCGAAGTTTCTCGGCCGTGGGGGCACGGTCGCAGCGCCGGCGGCATGTGCGCAGCGCGGCCAGCTCTCGGGCACAGTGGGTCCGGTGCTCGATCCGGTGTTCAGTCTGCGGTGCACGGTCCGGATTCCGCCGGGTGAGTCGGTGCGACTGGCGTTCACGACCGCCTATGCCACGACGCGCGACCAAGTCTTGGCCATGGCCGATCAGTTTCACGAGTTGCGCGTCGTGCAAGGCGCCTTTGAATTGGCTTGGGCTCATGCGCAGGTTGCCTTGCGACATGTGCATCTCACCGCAGGCAAAATTCACCTATTCCAACGCTTGTCGTCGCTGCTGCTGTATCCCGACGCCACAAAACGCGCCTCCGAAGCGACGATCGCCGCGAATCGGCAAGGCCAGCCGGGGCTGTGGCGGTACGGCGTCTCGGGCGATTTTCCGATCGTGCTCGTGCGGATCACGCATCCCGAGCAAGATGGTCTGGTGCGCGAGCTGTTGTTGGCCCATGAGTTTTGGCGCTCGAAGAATTTTGTCGTCGAGCTCGTGATTCTCAACGAACATCCCACCAGCTACGTCGACGCCATTCAGGAGCATCTCAACCGTCTGCTCTCCGAAAGCGGCTCGCACGGGCTGCTCAATCAACGTGGCGGTGTGTTCGTGTTGCAAGCGACACGCATTCCGGAAGAGGAACAAACGCTGCTCATGGCCGTGGCGACGGTCGTGCTGCACGGGGCAGACGGCTCGCTCGAATCGCAGTTGGAAACGACGCCAGTGCGCAAACGGCTCCCCGATCTGCTGCCGAAACGGTCCGCGCCTCCATCGCGAATGCGGCGCGAGACACCGTCTGCGCCGGCGAGCGATAAACCGGGGTTGTTCGCCAATCGGCTCGGGCAGTTTAGTTCCGACGGTCGCGAATATGTCGTGCAATTGACCGACAGCCAATGGACGCCCGCGCCGTGGAGCAATGTCATCGCCAACGCGAGTCTCGGCTGCATCGTGACCGACAGCGGCAGTGGCTACACGTGGTTCGGCAACAGCCGCGAGAACAAGCTGACGAGCTGGTCCAATGACCCGATTCGCGACACGCCGTCCGAGGCGATCTATGTGCGTGACGAGGAAACCGGCGAGTTCTGGTCACCCACGCCGCTGCCGATCCGCGAGTCGGAACCGTACACCGTTCACCACGGGCAAGGTTACACGCGGTTCGAGCATGCGTCGCATGGCATCGAGATGGATCTGATTGTATCGGTGGCCGAAGAAGATCCGGTGAAGATCCTACGGCTGAAACTGCGTAACACCTCGCCCCGACCGCGCGAGTTGTCGGTGACCGCCGTCGTCGAATGGGTATTGGGCGTGCATCGACAGCAAACGCAGATGCACGTGATCACGTCGGTCGATCCCGCGACGCAAGCGTTGTTGGCCGTGAACCATTACAACCACGAGTTCGCCGGTCATGTGGCGTTCTTGCAGGTCGTCGGTC
>JAEUIL010000189.1 GCA_016794255.1 Planctomycetaceae bacterium
ACCGCGCCCTTGAGCCACTTTCGCAGCAGGACGACGAGTTCCGGATGGAGGGGCAGCACGTCGGTGCGACGATGCTTCGAGCAGGCGGCCTGCACCGTCACCGTCGGCGTTGCCGAATCGAGGTCAAAGCTCGCCGGCGTAAGGCTGGCGATCTCTTTTCGTCGCAGGCCGGTCATATACGACAGCGTGTAGATCCGGGCTCGCTGCTCGCCGGTGAAGCACTGTAACCGCTTGCGGCTGGTGCGGGCGGCCGTCACCAAACGGCTGAATTCGTCGGGACTTAAGGCCCGACGCTTATGGCGAACGTCGACCAAGGCATTGAGCCGCGGCAGCGTGGCCAGCGGGTTGGTGACGAGCCGCTGATTCTTGACCAACCAGCGGCAAAAACCATCGACGGCTTGTACATAGTGGTTATACGTACGTAAGCCGATATCCTCCTCGGCACGAATCTTGGCAAGCAACGTTTCGACCGGTTCCGCTTCGATGTCGCCGATAGTGGCGAAGCCGCACCCTTCCATCACTCGCCGCACCCGGGTCATCGTCAGGATGACGTGCTTAGCGGTCGTATCCCGGCGGCGAAGGCCGGCCTCGTAGTCGGTCAAATGATCCGCCATCAGCACCCGGCGATGCTCGGCCAGGCGAAATTGTTGCGGATCGACGAGCCCTGTACGTTGCTGATGGGCGTCGTTCTCTAATTTTGACGCCAACTGCTCGGAAAGCTGCTTGTCGGTAAAACCCTTCTTCGTACGGCGCTTACCGTTGTGGTCGAAGTATTGAATCCAATAGACCGCGTTCCGCTTGCCGCGGTCGGCTTTCCGCTTAAACACGCTTGCCATACTTATCCCTCCCAGCGCCCTGTTTTGGGGCACCCGTCGGCGATCCACCGCTTCACGTCTTCCACCCGCCAGCGGACGCTGCCGCCCAGCCGCACCGGATGCACAAGTTGGCCGCCGCTCAGCAGCCGCCAAACCGTGCGCTCGGAGACTTCCAACATTTTCGCAACGTCGCCGGCGGGGACAAGCAAGGGCACCGCGTCGGATCGGTTGTCTTCTCGAAATTGGTTGACGATGCTCATCGCAAAAGGCTCCTTAGGTCTTGGTCGTTTTGTCAGCCGCCCGCGAGTCGCTTGTTACGCGCTCAATTGGCGCGGCGCAGCGCACTTTGAGCGCTTGCCAGAGGTGCTTCTTGCACAACAAACCCTTGAGGCCGTCGGAAAACTCCGCTTCGACGACTTCGGTCTCTTCCAAACACCACACGCATTTTCCGCGGCGGCAATCGACGATCTTCAACATGACGACTCCGATCAGCGCAAGAGGAACGAAGGTTGAGAATGCTCGCGATGATTACGCGAGTTTGCAGAGCACCCGAGAGTCGAGTGCTCCGCAATAGCAGAGAGGTTCGCAAAGGCCGATGCGGTGGTCGGTTAGGCCGACGCTCCGCAATCAACGCATTACGCAGCAGGAACGGTCAGGGCCGTTCCCGCCGATGTTGCTCATTTCAAGCCGCAGCGGCTTGGCTGTCGCCAGCGAGTCGGTCGATGAATTCGGCCGCCTGTTGGCAGAGCGTGACGATCTTCCCCAAGTCCTCGCGATCGAAGTTCTTCGTGTACTTCCATTCGCCTTTGGCGCTCTTATAGGAGCGAGAAAGACTGACACTGTAAAACGTTCGACCGCTGTACGAACGGCTAAAGATGCTGGCCGACACGTCGTCCTGGCGGAAGACGTTAATCGGCACACGGCTCTCTTCGTTCGTCACGTTGAGTTTTTGCTCCTTGACCGGAGCAGGCTTCTTTTGAGTCTCCATACAAAAAAGGGGGGAAAGGAAAAACACCGCGCAAGGGACCATAATAGTCCGAAGCGCAGAAATCCACACCGCACGCCGACACAGCGCCGCCCTGACGGTCGAGTGAAAGCGTGCGGGTGTGGTCGCTTCAAAAACGATGAACGGTTCCACGAAGGAACTCGGTTGATAGTGAGTGCGCGACGGGAGAGCGAAAATTGCCCGGTCGCGCGAAAGGGGAACGGAGGTCAGGGGGCCTTCAGGCAGACCCCCTGCGCAACTCAGAGCATCGTGCTGATGCCGAGCACGAAGGCCAACGTGACGACGGTCGCGTCGAACCACAGTCCGGGCGGTGTGAACTGATTCTTGCGAGCATCGATCTTTCGCGGCGGTTCGTAAGCGAACCGCCAAAACGATTTTGCGAACCGAAAAAGAGTTGCCATACGAGACGGGGGAACACGAATACGCGCGCCTCTTGCGAGACGCACCGAAAACGTTCGTGCAGGTACACTGGCCTGAGTGGTACTCGCGGAACGAATTGGCCGAAACAAAGGAATCTGCGATCAGGTTCGGCTGGCGTCGCCTCGGGCGACCGCAAACGGTCGAGGCCGCAGCCGAGAGCACGCGAGAGCGGACGCGCGTCGCGTGCGTGCCGTTTGCCGGGGTGCCGGGGCGCACCCCTGGCCTCTTGTACGGAACCGAGCCGGAGCGACCCGGACGGCTGGTGGCGAGCGCAACGCGAGCCGG
>JAEUIL010000196.1 GCA_016794255.1 Planctomycetaceae bacterium
CTTGCGAATCGTTTTACGCACAGGGCTCTTCCTTCGACGTGCAGGGTGGGAAACGCGATGTTGGTGCATCGAGTTAAAGCACGGCGGGTGCCAGACCCGGCGGAAGATCGGCCAGGCCACTCGCAAAGCCCTGAAATACAAGCACTTACGGCAAAACAGCCGTGTTGAATGGCTGTCGCGGCGGAGTTCAGAGCGTTGCTTTTGAGCAACATGTGGCGACAACGCGACGTAGCCGGTCAACGTTGCGGCGAGAGACGCGGTGGGGCGTCGCGTCGAAGAGTGATGGGTGAGTGATCCCTTGATTGCCCCCACTCGTGTGCCATGTCCACGTCCGCGTGGACATGGTTCCCGGTGACAAACGCATGTCCACGAAGACGTGGACATGGCACACATCTGAATCGGTAATACTCGCTTCGGTCGAGCGAGCTGCACATCACGCGGAGCGTGATGGATACTATGTGTGAAGGATCCTATTTCTTCTTGCCGAGCTTGGCGTGAACTTTGTTCTTGGCCAGCTTCTTTTGCATGTTGGCCGACTTGAGCGCCGGCTGACGCACCATGCCGCGTCCTTTGTTTGCCATGAGATCGACTCCGGAAACGAGATCGGTTGTGTCGCTTCAGCTTAACCGCGCAGCTTGCTCACCGTCGCGGCCAAGTTTGCACCGAGTTGCTTGACGCTGGCGTGCAGCTTGGCATCGAGCAGCGCGCCGTCTGATGCGAACGCCTCATCGGCCTTGGGCAACGCAATTTGCTCGGGCAGCACAATGACGCCGACATTGCCGAGGATCGCCCGTAGATGCACGAGCCCCCGCAAACCGCCGAGCGCCCCCGGCGACGCACTGCACAACGTCGCGACCTTGCCCTGATACGCGGCCAACCGGGGCTCATTCGGGGCTCGACGCGAGACCCAATCGAGCGCGTTCTTCAACACCGGTGTGATCGAGCTGTTGTACTCGGGCGACGCGATCAGCAGCGCGTGATGATCGAGAAACAACTGCTTTAGTTGCAACGCCAACGCGGGCGAGCCCTGAGCCGCTTCCAAATCTTCGTCAAAGAGTGGGAGTGGATAATCCTTGAGATCGACGAGCGTGACCTCGGCACCGGCTTCCCGGGCTCCGTCGGCCGCGATCCGCAGCAAACGCTTATTGAACGAATCGACTCGCACACTTCCAGCCAAGGCCAAGATCCGAACTGCTGCCGACATACATGCACCTGGGGGTAAAAATCGCCGTCGTTTATGGGAAGGTAACAGGCTGATCCGGCAAACGACGTTGGCCCGCCTCGGAGCCCTGTGACGGATTCTAGCAATGAGCCTGCCGATCGTCGCCCCGGGGCGCGGCGGGAACTCGCGGACACTGCTTTACCCCGGGCAAGGCGTGCCGTATGTTGTGGTCCCACCAGTTTCTCTCGCCCCGCCTCTGCAAGGAACCTCGCCTGTGTTCGCTGGCCAGATCTACGCCCCGCAGAAAATCAAGCTGATCGACGTTCCCGAGCCGAAGCTCGACGCCCCGGACCAGATCATTTTTCAACCCGAGCTCGGCTGTCTGTGCGGGTCGGATCTGCTGTATTACGAGAACGATTATCCCGAGTACCCGAGCGAACTGGGGCACTCGCTGCATGAATTGATCGGCACGGTGCTCGATACCAACGGCAGCAAATTCAAGGTGGGCCAGCGGGTGTTGTGCGTGCCCGTCAATCAACGCGGTCTGTACGAGCGCTTCGCGGTGACCGAGACGCGGGCCATTCCGCTCGTCGAAGAGCCGACTCCGCCCGAGGCGCTGATGGCCCAACCGCTGGGGACCGTGATCTACGCCCTGCGCAAGCTGCCGAATCTGATCGATATGAACGTGGTGGTCGTGGGCCAAGGTCCGATCGGGCACTTGTTCAACATGGCGGTCAACAATCTCGGCGCTCGCGAAGTCATCGCGCTCGACAAAGTCGACGGGCGCTTGGCGACCAGTCCGAAAACCGGTGCAACGCGGACGATCAACGTCACGCAACAAGACGCCGTGGCGATGGTGCGCGAGATTACCGGCGGCAAGATGGCCGACTTGGTCATCGAGGCCGTTGGGCATCGCGAGCAAGCGTTGAATCTGTGTATCGATCTGGCCAAGCGTGACGGCACGATCTTGTACTTCGGCGTGCCGCAGGCGCGGCTGGACGATGTGGCGTGGCGAGGTGCGATGGTCAAGAACCTCAAGATTCAGACGAGCATCAACCCCGACTTCGCGATCGACTTTCCGCTCGCCATGCGTTGGATCAACGAGCGCCGCGTGGATGTGTCGCCAATCATCACGCATCGCTACGGCGTCGAGCAGATTCAGGATGCGTTCGACCTGTTCTTCGGTCGCCGCGAAGGCTCGCTCAAAGTGCTGATCGACTTTCCGGCCGGGCGACGCAAAGCGTGAAACGGGCCAGCGGTTAGCATGCTTAGCTTGCACGCCTCAAAAGTTTGACGACCCAAAATTTCATGCAGTCTGGCGAGATTGCACGTCGATAACCATCGTACGCGGGGAACGGTGAGCGATGATGCTCGGTAGCTAGCAGCTGCTTACGCGTCAACGTCTTCTCATTGCTCGGATCGCGGTTGGGTTCGCTCACTTGAAAGGCGAGTCGCCGATGCTCTGGCGTCAGATCGCAACGATCACGGCCATCACGCTCGCGCTCGACATCTTCGTCGTGGCCGAGGTCGACGCTCAGCCGTTCTTTGGCCCGCGCGATCTGCAACCGACCGGCCCGAAGACGTTGCTCGCTTGGCAGAACGCCGAGTCCGAGGAAGAAGAGGGCGAGCCGGATGTCGTGGAACGGATCATCACCGATCGTCCGCACATCGCCGAGGCCGCGTCACTCGTCGGTCTGGGACGCGTACAAGTCGAGACCGGCTACACGTTCTTTCTCGACCACAGCGGCGGCTCGCAGGTGCAAACGCATTCGTTCCCCGAGCCGCTGTTTCGCATCGGCCTGTTTCGCGAATGGTTCGAGTTTCGGCTGCAATACAACTACCTGATCGAATCGACGACCGGTGCGGCGGGCAGCGGTCTGCGACGCGGCAGTGACGATCTCTATGTCGGCGCCAAGATCGCGCTGGCCGAGCAGTCGGGCATGCTGCCCGAGTTCACGATCTTTCCGCAGATGCGCGTTCCCGTCGGTCATCAAGCCTACTCGGCCAACGCCGTTCTGCCGGGCATGAACTTCGCCTATGCGTGGATGGTCACCGACAAACTCGAGATCGAAGCGAACACGCAAGTAAACAAACGCCGCGACGACGGCATCGATCATTTCTATACCGAGATCTTGCAGACGGTGAACTTCGAGTACGATCTGCACGAGAAGGTTATGGTCTTCAACGAGTTCGTGCTCTTCTCGCCGGTCGGGGCGGAACTGGCGAACGTGGAATGGTACATCCATCCCGGCTTACATTACTTCATCATGCCGAATCTGCAGGTCGACTTTCATGCCGGGCTGGGGTTGAATGCCGCGGCCGACGATTTCTTCGGCGGCAGCGGGCTGTCGTGGCGGTGGTAAGACCGCTTTCCGTCGCCAGCCCGGGGGGACTATAATGCCGCCGCGAGTGAACTTCACCCTGCGAATCGGCACCTCGGGCGACTATCCATGCGGCATCGATTGTTGTTTTGCGTTTTCGTGTGCATCGGGCTGTTTGCGTCTTTGGGCCTGATGTCGTCGCATGCGGCCGATGACTTCTACCTGCGCGATGGTCAACGGGTGCTGTTCTTTGGCGACAGCATTACCCAAGGGGGCGGCTATGTGCAGTTGATCGATGCGTTTCTCACGACGCGTTTGCCCGAGCAGACGTTCGAGATCGTCAATCATGGCATCAGCAGCGAGACGGTCTCGGGCACCAGTGAGATCGATCACACGCCGCGCCGGCCTGATGCACACAAGCGATTCGCGCGGGATGTTGCCGCGTGGAAGCCCGATGTGCTCGTGGCGTGCTTCGGCATGAACGATGGCAATTATCACTCGTTCGATCCCGAGCGGTTTGCGGCGTATCAGGCCGGTGTCCAACGGTTGCTCAAGCGCGCCGCGGATGAGGCGGGCGGAGCTAAGGTCGTGCTGCTCACGCCGCCGCCGTTTGATCCGTATCGTCGCAAGACGGGCGATCCCGAGGCTAGATATTACGGTTACAAATTCGCCGCGATCGATTATGACCATACCTTGGCCAAGTATGCCGAGTGGCTCGTGTCGTTGCGAAGTGAGCGGCAACCGGTCGTCGATCTGCACACGGCCATCAACCGGCATGTCGCCGAGCGGCGTAAGTCGCTGGTCAGCTACTCGGTGTCGCCCGACGCTATTCATCCGAACCTGACCGGTCACTGGCTCATGGCGCAGCAGGTACTCGAGGCGTGGCACGTGCCGGGCGAGGTCGACCGCGCCGAGATCGACGCGGCGCAAGGGACCGTGCAGGCGGACCACGTCGATGGTCTGCTCCGCGATGGTGCCGCGCTGCGCTTCAAGTGGCGGGCTAAGTTGCCGATGTACTTCGACGAGCAAATCGATCGGCCGTCGCTTGTGTTGGAGCAGTCGGCTGCCAAACTGAATCGCTTGACGTTACGAGTCACGGGCCTCACCGCGCCGCAGTATTTGGTGCGCGTCGGAAACACGCAGCTCGGCAAGCTAACCAAGGACGAGTTGGCCGCGGGAGTCGATCTGGCGCGATTCGAGACGCTGCCTTCGCATGCGGCGGCGAAACGGGTGTGGGAATTGGTCCGCGATCGGCACAAGCAAGTTTACGGCGCGTGGCGCAAGCAAATCGCGCTCGACGAGCAACCGTCAGCTGATGCCGCCAAACGACTCACGCCTGCGGCCGATCCGTCGTGGCAAGCGATCCGCGACGCCGCGCAGCCCATCGTGCTCGATATTCGCTTGACTCCAGTCGCGCCGTAACCAACGATGGCGGTCGCGTCGTCGGAACGGAAGGGCGCTCCGTAGCCGAACTCGCCAGAGTTCGGGGGCTCGCCCTGTCACGGGACACCCGAACTCTGGCGAGTTCGGCTACAGAAATGCCCCGGTTGTCGTTCCGATATTCGCGTGGTTCATCTTCACACTCTTGGCGGAGTTTGTCTTATGCGTGGGTCGTGGCTCGCAATCGTGGTGCTTCTGCTCAAGGTTTCGCTCGTCGCGGCTCAACGCCCGGATACGAATTACGACGAGGCCAAGGTCGGCACGCTGCCACTGCCCGAGTTGCTTCGCTGCGCCGACGGCACCGAAGTCAAAGATGCCGAAACGTGGCGCACTCGCAGGCGACCCGAGATCTTGAAGCTATTTGAAGAGCACATGTTCGGTCGCACTCCCGGTGGTCGACCGGCCGAGATGCATTTCGAGGTCACGTCGACCAAGTCCGACGCGGTCGACGGTTTGGCGGTGCGTAAAGAGGTGACCATCCACTTTACTCGTCGCGCCGATGGTCCAAAGCTCGACCTGCTCGTTTATCTACCCAAGCAGGCGACCAAGGCGCCGGCTTTCCTGGGCCTTAATTTCAGCGGCAATCATGCGGTCGATCCCGACCCGGCGATCAAGCTCAATCCCGGTTGGTTTCGCAATGCCCCCGAGCGCGGGTATGTCGACAATCGCGCCACCGAGAAATCACGCGGCGCCGAGGCGAGCCGCTGGGACATCGCCGCCATCGTGAAACGCGGCTACGCCCTGGTCACGGCCTGTTACACGGATCTCGATCCCGACTTTGACGATGGTTTCGCGAATGGCGTGCAGCCGTTGTTTTATAAGCCCGGTCAAACGAAGCCCGCCGAGGATGAGTGGGGCTCGATCGGCGCTTGGGCCTGGGGCATGAGCCGGATGCTCGACTATCTCGAAACCGAGCCGACCATCGATGCCAAGCGCGTGGCGGCGATCGGTCACTCGCGGTTGGGTAAAACGACGCTGTGGGCCGGTGCTCAGGATCCGCGCTTTGCCCTGGTGATCTCGAACAACTCGGGCGAAGGTGGCGCGGCGATCAGTCGTCGCAACTATGGCGAGACCATCGCGGTGCTCAACCGTGCGTTCCCTCACTGGTTTTGCGACAACTACAATCGCTACAGCCAAGACGTGGCCGCGCTGCCGGTGGATGCTCACATGCTCGTTGCGCTCTGCGCACCGCGGCCAGTCTACATCGCCAGCGCCGTCGAGGATCAATGGGCTGATCCCCGCGGCGAGTTTCTGGCGGGCTATTATGCCGAGCCGGTCTACAAGCTGTTCGGCAAACCGGGGCTCGGCGTAAGCAGCGACGCCACGCCGGCCATCGATCAGCCGCTACTCACCGGCACGATCGGCTACCATCTCCGCACCGGCAAGCACGACGTTACGTCGTACGACTGGCAGCAGTACCTGACCTTTGCCGATCGACATTTTAAGACCAAGTGACCGCGCGGTGCGAATTGTATCCATCACGCTCCGTATGATGGACATTGGAAACAACGCACGATCACAAAACGCGTCAACCGCCATCACGCGGAGCGTGATGGATACTCTCTTTAGACGAGCTAGAGTTTCTTCGCCTTCGCGAGCGATTCGACGGGCGTGGTGCGGATGGTCTCGATGCGTTCGAGCAGTGCCCGAGCTTGCTTCAATTCATTCGGCGCGAAGTACGGATGACGGCCGATCGTGGTCAGTTCCCCTTTGATCTCGGCCAGTTTTTGCCAGCTTGGATAGCCGCTCAGTTCACTGGCGTGCCACGCCGCGGCCTGGGCGACCTTGGGCGAGATTTGCTTGTCGCGCAACTGCGTGAGCACTTCCGTGATCGTCGCCGGCTCGGATAGCACTTCTTCGATCGCGACCATTTCATACCGCGAGCCCGGCGTGGGCGTGGGCAACCCTTGCTCGAGACAGACCGACTGCACGTCGAATTGCACGAGCCCCTCGGGTGCGACGTGGAATATGCCCGATCCGAAGACATTGTTGTTGCCCCCGCCGCCCGAGTTGTTGTTGCTGTTGTTGCCAAACGGGCCCGCGACCGACTGTTGCGAACGCGATGAGTTGTTGCTCGAAGCTTGCATGTTAAAGAACGGATGTTGCTGCGCGAGCACGGGTCTCGCGGCAAATACGCTGGGCAGTCGCACGGTCAATGCTTGATTCGTGAGATTACGAATCTGGACATGCGCCGAGCGCTCGTTGCGCGGTTGATAACGAATCTGCAGTTGGCCCGCTTGTTGCGCGGTGAACAAGTTCACGGGACCGGTCGATGGTTGTCGACTACTGGCAAGTAGCGTCGGCTCGGAATGGACGCAATGAATGCACGGCATCAGGACGCCGAACCGCGACGTTTCGGCGTTCGCCGTGTTCAACCACCCCACGCTCGCCACACACACTGCCAAGAGAATTCGCCCTGCGGACATAGCATCTCCTCCCTCGGTGAGAAAACCGAATCATTCGGTCGATGAGACACTGGCGCTACGTCGAGCAACGACGCGCCCCAGACGATTGATGAGAACCGCGGGTCAGTCCTGGCCTGGGTTGTCCCCGCGTAAGTCTCATTGCCCCGAGGCGGTGAGATCGAAACAGGCCAAACCGGCTTTCAGGCGCACGTACAACCGACCGTCGACAATCGCGGGCGACGAGCATGCTAGCGGGCCTTGGCTGTTGACGTTGTCCTGCATGAGCCGCGCGGCTTTTTCAGGCCCGCCCGCTTCCTTTTCGACGGTGGCGATCTTGAGCTGCTCGCGAAAGTACGCCTCGCTCGCCATGCGGCCCGACTTGTCGAACTTGGCCGTGATCAGCGATTTGAACTCGCTCGGGTCGGCGGCAAAACAAAGCAGCCCATCGTAGGCATAGATCACCTTGCCATCGGCCGCGACGAGCGACGTGTATTGCGGGTTCGTCAAATCGAGCTGGGCCATCCACGCCGCCTTGCCCGTCGCCAAGTCGACACAGGCGAGTCGCTTCTCGCCTTGAGCGTAGACATAGTCGCCCAGCACGAGCGGACTGCTACCCTTGTCACCCAAGCCGTTGTAGACCCACAGCTCCTTCGCCCCGGTCTCGCTCAGCTCGAAACACCGCATCCCCGCACGACGACTGTTGCCGAGCGTGATGCATTTGTTGCCGACAATGACCGGCGTCGACAAGTTGGCTTCGCTCTTCACACGCCACGCTTCTTTGCCCGTGCGTGGCTCGATCGCGGCGGTCGAGCTGCCGGCGACGTTGACGATCAACCACGGCTTGCCGCTCGGACCGGTCCAGGTGACGGCGCTCGAGTGCGTTCCCTTCGTGGCGTTGGCATCCCCTTGCCACAGAATCTCGCCACTCTTGATATCGAGACCGACCAGATAGCCCGCCAGGACAACGGCCGTGTTGTCGACGATCGCGAACGACGACATGAAGAATTCGTCGTGGAACTCGCCGGGAATCTTGGTTTGCCACAGATCTTTGCCCGTGGCGGCGTCAAGACAACGGGCCGTGCGACCCGCGCCGAGAATGTAGAGTTTGCCGTCGACCACAGCCGGGGTGCCCGATTGCAGGAATCGGGTATAGATGCTCAGCCGCTCGTTCTTCCACAGCGTCTTGCCGGTGGCAATGTCGATGGCGTAGACGATCTCTTGATACTTGAACTGCTTGCCGCGTTCAAAGTCCTCGGCGCGACGGTTCACCTCGTATTCGGCGTATTGCTCGGCGGTCAGATGGCCACGTTTGTCGTCGGACAGATACGGATACTTGCGCGGCGGCAAATTCCCGTCGCCGACTTTCTCACGCGAGTGTACGAACACGAACGCTTTGCCGTCGGCGATCACCGGACTGCCCCAGCCACCGTCGTTACCCGCAGCCATCGACTCGCTCAACCACACCGGCTTGAGCCCGTCCGCCGGCAGCGACGCCCGCAGCGCCGGCGATTGAGCCGCGACACCGTTGCGTTCATCGCCCCGCCATTGTCGCCACTCGGCCGCCGTGGCGATGTTCGCGACCAGCGTCAAAACACAAACCGACTTACCAATCGTGCGCAAAAGTTGCATCGCAATAGCCTCGGGTCGGGCGGGAAAGACAGGTGGGGTAATCGCAGGACTCGGCGGAAGCCACGATTGTAATCGACCCACGCTCGGCGGTCGAAGCGATTTTTGCGACGTTGCCAGGACGGTCACCGCGCAATCGCTTGTAGCCGAACTCGCCAGAGTTCGGGTGGCGGCCCTGT
>JAEUIL010000254.1 GCA_016794255.1 Planctomycetaceae bacterium
GCGCCGTTGACGCCCGTCAGCCCGAGGAACGAGACCACGTCGTTCGTGCTGGTGAAATCTCGGCCATAGACCGAGTTATCGAGCGGGGCGAGGCCCGAGTAGCGTTCTTGGACGACGCCGCGAACACGATTGTGATACACGCCACCCTTGCCGGTCACATCGAGCGTGAACCGCGGGCCATCGGTGACCAGAATCTTCAGCACGCCTTGGCCACCGTTCATGTAGTTCTGAGTCGATGCGGTGTGCGTGAACGTCAGCCGGTCCGGCCCCAAGGCGGGGTTGGTCTCGTCGTTCCAGCCGTCGGCCGTGCCGCTGATCAGCGTCAGACCGCCACCGAGCGGGTTGGTGAGCGACGCATCGGCCAAACCCGCGTTGGGAATGCCGATACCGGCGTCAGCAGCCCGGAACGTGCCAGTGATCGACGCCAGGGCGTTTTCCGTCAACTGAGCGTGCAGGTAGCCGAAGCCATATTGCACCCGGCCGTTCCACTCGTGATTGAGGAAATTGAGCTCGGTTGTCCAAAAGTTGCTCTGGTGTGACAACGTGTAGGTCGGCGTCGGATCGGCAAAAGCGGTGTTCGGCCCCAAACCTTCAAACTCCGAAGTCTCATCCACCGGGTTGCCCAACACCGACGCCAGACTGACGGGCGCGAAGAACGTATTGCCGTCGATCGAATTCGCACCGGCCCAGGGATTACCAGCCTGTACGCCGTTGTCGAACGCCAAGCCGGTCGTGATCGTGTCGGTGCGGGTATTGCTCCAGTTGCCCAGGTCGTTGTAAACACCTTCGATGCCCCAGCCGTCGCAAGCGCTAACGCCCAAACGCAGCCGGTAGCCCGACTTGTACGTGATCGGCACCGACTTGAACGACAACGCGTCGGGCCCGTTGGTGATCTGCACCGGAGTGTCGAACGCATGCGTGCGGGTCGTGAACAGCCAGTCGGCCGAGCCGTAGGTGTACGTGCGATTCGAGCCCTCGATCACGTAACCCGTGGGGCCGCTGCTATAGTCGCTCGACCCGTAGCTAAAGCTGCTTGGCCCGCTCGTGGGACCGGTCGAGTACGCCGGAGCGCCGTAGGTCGTCGCGCCGCCGCTGCTCAAGCCGGGGGAATATCCACTCACGGCCGGTGGCGGGCTCGGTGGCGGCGTGGGGACCGATTCTTGAGCGCGGTTCACGGTCGGACGACCGAGCAGCGTGCCAACGACGGCGCACAGGATCAAAGCAGTTCGGCTTGTAGGGGTCATCGGAATGACTCCGCAGGGCGCGATGGTGACGTGGTTCGTCGGTAACATCGGCGACCGGCCGAAGCGGTCTTGCCGCTAGTTCGCAGACGCACGGTGGTGACGGCTGTAGCGGTTATGCAGAGCGAAACCGGTCGATGAGGTGGCGGGAATGCTAGCATAGTGCCCTGACGCCAGTCCTTGCCAGCTTAACTATCGCCTGATCACAGCGCGCAAACTACTTCGGTCCCATCCGCACGGCACCGTCGAGCCGATGAACGCTGCCGTTGAGCAGCAGGTTGCCGAAAACCTGTTCGACAAACTGAGCGTACTCGTCGGGCTTGCCGAGCCGCGAGGGAAACGGAATCTGCGATTCGAGACTCTGCCGCAACTCGTCGGTCAGCGCCGCAACCATCGGCGTTTCCATGATGCCCGGGGCGATGGAGACGATGCGGATCCCGTGCCGGGCCAAGTCACGGGCCAGTGGCAAAGTCATCGAGGCGACGCCCCCTTTGCTGGCGGCGTAACCCGCTTGGCCAATCTGGCCATCGTAGGCCGAGATACTGGCGGTCATCACGATCACGCCCCGTTCGCCATCGACGCCAGCCGGCGCATTGGCCATCGCCGGGGCCGCCAATCGCACGCAATTGAACGTGCCGACGAGATTGATGTTCACGATGCGGGTGAACAGTTCGAGATCGTGCGGCCCTTGTTTGCCAATGACCCGTTGCCCGGCAAGGATGCCCGCACAGCAGACGAGTCCCTGCAACGAGCCGAACGTGCCCACGGCCAAGTCGACCGCCGCCTGCACTTGGGCCGAGTTGGTGACATCGCAAGCAACAAACCGGGCCCGAGAGCCGATTTCCGTGGCGAGCTTCGAGCCAACTGCGACATTGAGATCGGCTAGTACGACGTTCGCCCCGGCCGCATGGAGTCGGCGAGCGGTGGCGGCACCGAGACCCGAGCTGGCGCCGGTGATGAGCACGGTGCTATTGGCCAGTTGCATCCGTACGGGCTCCCGGGAAGGGGCGCGAAACCGCAAGCGAGCTACGGAACACACTCCTGTAGCTCGTTTTGATGAAAATCAGCGGCGACGTTAGCTGGCCGCTTGACCTTCGGCAGCAGCCGCGGGCTTGGCGGCCGGGGCGGGCTTGTCGTCCTGCACGCTCGGCACGACCCAGACCTTGAGTTCGGTCTCGATATCTTGGCCGAGGTGGATCAGGACCGTGTACAGGCCGAGTTCCTTGAGCGGACCCTTGAGACGGACCTGATCGGACGTGATCATGATCTCGACCTTCTTGAGGGCATTGACGATGTCGGTCGCCACGACCGAGCCGTACAGGTGGCCTTCGTCGTTGGCGTTGGCTTCGATCGTGATGCTCTGCCGCGCGATTTCGTCGCCCAGCTTGCGGAGGCCCGCGAGGCGTTGGTTTTGAATCTCTTGCAGCTTGGCCTTGTGCTTGTCGACCATCCGCTTGTGATGGTCCGTGGCCTCGGTGGCCAGGCCTTGCGGCAACAGATAGTTCCGAGCGTAGCCCGGCTTGACGCTGACGATCTCGCCTTGCTTGCCGAGGTGATCGACCGACTGGATCAACAGCAACTGCACACCGCCATGCGGACCGCGGGGCAGACGCTTCGACGACGGAACTTGACGCTTCGTATGAGACATGATCGAAAACCTGTGAACGAGATCGTTGAATTCGGTTGATTGTGTTCGCTATTTGAGGCGACTGCGACCAGAACGGGCTGCGGACTAGAACGGAATATCGTCGCCACCGGCCGGGGGCTGCTGTTGACCGCGACCGCCCGAGCCTTGCGGGCGATAGTTTTCTTGCGGCGGAGCGTCGTCGTAATATTCGTCGCCGCCGCCACCACTGCTGGCTCCGCCGCCGCGCCGTGATCCGCCACCACCACCACCGCCATCGCCTTTACTGCCCAAGAGTTGC
>JAEUIL010000286.1 GCA_016794255.1 Planctomycetaceae bacterium
CAATCGTTCCAGGTCGGGAATCACGAACAGATTGTCATGCACATCGACGAGCAGCCGGCCATGACGTCCGAACGGTCGAAAGCCATCACGGGCCGCATCGACGCGGAGCCGAGCACGGCCTTCGATTGTCGTGACATCGCACTGGATGATCGTTCCTTGGGCGTCGAGATGATCGATGCTCACGATGCGTCGCCAATGGTAGCGGCGAGCGAGCGCTTGCCGGAGCGCATGTTGGGCCGAGTCAGACCACTCCGACAACTGCCGAATCAAACCGATCTCACGTTCGCGGCTTTGATCGTCGGTTCCGCGCAAGGACAGAAACGCCTCGGCATGCGTCGCGGGAAAGGCGCGGAGCACGGACACCTGTCGCCACACCACGCCCTCGACGATCACCTGCGGTGCCAACCCGTGCGGACTCGGTTCGACAATCACCGCACCGGGATCGAGCCAATCGCGCGTCGGTTCGCGCTCATCGTCGTCCGCGTCCGGCGATAACGATGCAGCGGTGATCTCGTGATGGTTAAGTCCCTCATCGAGACTGCGGCTCCCGGGTCGTTGCACTTTCACCAGCGACGAATAAATCCCGCCACGTTCGAGCAGTTCGTCATGCGTGCCGGACTCGGTCAATCGCCCTTGGTCGAACACCAGCAAGCGATCGGCGTCCTCCAGGGTCGACAAACGATGCGCGACCGCGATCGTCGTGCGACCCCGGCTGAAGCGGCGAATCGCTTCCTGAATCGCGCGTTCCGATTCGGTGTCGACGCTGCTCGTCGCTTCGTCGAGGATCAGCACCTTGGGGTCATACAGCAGCGCGCGGGCGATCGAGATTCGTTGCCGCTCACCCACCGACAAGCCCGTGCCACCTTCGCCGACCAGCGATTCGTAACCAAAAGGTCGCCGCATGATGAAGTCGTGCGCATTCGCAAAGCGGGCCGCCGCGATGATCGCCTCGGGCGACGCATCGGGTTTGCCATAGCCGAGGTTCTCGTGAATCGAGCCGCGAAACAGAAACGGTTCTTGCAGCACCATTCCGACCGTGCTGCGGAGCGCATGCAGGTCGAGATCGCGGATATCGACACCGTCGATGAGGATTTGTCCCTCTTGGATGTCGTACAGCCGCGCGATCAAGTTCACGAGCGTCGACTTGCCCGAGCCGCTGCGGCCGACGATGCCGACCATTTCGCCCGGCATGATCTCGAGCGACACGTTGCGGAGGATCGGCTCGTGTTCTTGGTAACAGAACGAGACATTCTTAAAGACGACGTGACCATGCACGGTGCTGGAACGAACTTGGCCCGACGATGTCGACGGCACGGGCAGTTCGAGTAGATCGAAAATCCGTTCGCTGGCGGTGAGAAAGTTGCTGAACCACGTGGCCGACTCGGCGACGGTCGCCAGCGGAGCGTAGAACATCACGAGATATGCGAGGAACGCCGTCAAAGCACCGAGCGACATGTGGCTGGCCAGGACATCTTGCCCACCGACGTGCCACACGATGATGCCGCCCAACGAGAAGGCGAGGCCCAACAGCGACGAAAACGTCACGGTCGAACGGTCTATCATGCGGCGCGAATTGCGGAGACGTTGGCTTGAGACTTCAAAGCGGCGAAACTCGCGTTCCTCTTGCGTGAACGCTTTCACCACGCGGATGCCGCTCAGCATGCCGGCCAAGGCCGCCGCTTGATTGCCGACCGCTTCCCAATAGCCGTGATGCCGTGGATGCAAGTAGCGCGTGAAGAACCAGCTGCCGGCGAGCACCAGCGGTGTCGGCAACAACGTGAAGAATGCGAGCTTCGGATTGAGCCAAAACAACATGATGCCGATGCCGCCGAGTTGCAGCAGTTGCAAGATGAAGCCGTTGGCTAACTGATGGATCAACATGTGCATCGATTCAGTGTCGTAAGCCACACGGCTCATCAGCGAGCCGACTTGATGACGATCATGAAACGCGATCGGGAGTGCCTGGAGTTTGCGAACCAGTTTGCTGCGCAGATCGGCCGTGAGCGCTGTGCCGATGACACTGGCAAGCTGCCCCTTGGCTATCGCGAGCAACGTCCCCACCACGCGAAATAGGGCCAGCCCCACGACCAAGATCGTCAGCGTGAACAGCAACTGCCGCGTATCGAGTCGGCCTTGGCCGACCTTGAGTACATCGTCGACCATGATGCGCTGCAACATCGGCGGCGCGAGATCGATCACGACCGTCACGAGCGACAAACCGACGAGGATCAACGCACTCGAACGATACGGCGTGACGGCGCTCCACACGCGTCGCAAGGTTTGCGCGGCACACGAGTGGCGAGTTGTCGTGGCGTTCGACGGGGCTAGCAGTGCTTGCTCAGCGCGTTCCGGAACCGCATTGGTCGCATCGACGCCGCCGGTCTTCTGGTATGACCGTAGTCGGTCAAACAATTGCCGAGCGGCGGGCGAATGGCCGTTCGTGAATCGAGCCACATCGTGCCAAATGCCCGCGATCTGAATTTGCAGGAAGAGCGAACCCACAGCCGCTTCGAGTCGCAGACACGTGTCACTGGCAAGGGGAAAGACCCGAATGCGGCGGCGCTCGGCTTCGCCCGCCTCGACGGCCAACACGCCGCCGGGAAACAAGCGAATCACTTCGTCGGCTGGTGCGCCGAACAAGTCGATGTCGGTCGCTTGCGAAAGAATCGGCTCGGGTGCCGGGGGCGTGATCTCCGCACAATCGAGCCCTTCGTCGGCCACAGCCGCGAGCACGCTAGTATCAACAGTCATCGGAATGGTTTGACCACAGGACGATGGTGACTCGAATTCGCGGGCGATTAAGGTTGTCGCCTGTTTGCAAAGGGTGTGCCGGTGGAGGGTGGAGAGAACACGGATGAACGCGGATGAACACGGATGAAGGGGATCAAGGCGAGAGATCTCACGCGGGTCAATAACTTCTGATCTCATCTATTTTTGTCTTCCCATAGATCTCACCTTTCCCGTCGCTCGTCTCATCTTTCTCGATCTCCCAATAATCCCATCCCCTTCATCCGTGTTCCCTCCGCCCCGCTACATCTAAAATATTTCGGCGCACAGTTCGCATAGCGGCGGTCGAGCCCTCTGATGAATCACTCTGATAGTTGCGAGGAAACCCCCGATCATGATCCGCACTCAACCCGCTTCGGTCGCGCTCGCCCGATGTATCGAGAAGATGCAGGCTGCTGAGTTGCCCGACGTCGCGATTCGCAGTTTTGCCCGCAACTTTCGCCAACTCGAGGCGGGTCCCAGTGCGGGCCTGGTGAGCGAACACGACATCGTGCCGGCCGCGGGCGTCACCGACCTGGAGATGTTGTCCGACGATTACACGGTTATCGGGGCGAAGGCACTCGGTCAAGCGGTGGCGATCAAGCTCAACGGCGGGCTCGGCACCGGGATGAAACTCGATCACGCCAAGAGTTTGATTCGCGTGAAACAGAATCTGTCGTTTCTCGAGATCGCGGTGGCTCAGTTTCGTCAGCAGGGACGGCCGTTGGTGTTGATGAACAGTTTTGCCACGAACGACGAGACTCATGCGGCATTGCAGGCCCTCTCGCCGCATGGGCTGAGCGAGGTGTATGAGTTTGTGCAGCATCAGATTCCGCGAATTCGTCAGGACAATTTGCTGCCGGTTGATTGGCCGGCTGACCCGGCGCTGGAATGGTGTCCGCCCGGTCACGGTGACTTATACGCGGCGCTGCTGGAAACGGGCACCTTGGCCAAGCTCCGTGCCTTGGGCTGTCGTTACGCGTTCATCTCGAACATTGACAACCTCGGTGCCACGCTCGATCCGACGATCCTCGGCTTCATGGCCCAACATCAGATCCCGTTCTTGATGGAGGTCGCCGATCGCACGCCGGCCGATCGCAAAGGGGGACATCTCGCCGGCAATCCGCACGGCGGTTGGCTGTTGCGCGAGTTGGCCCAATGTCCGGCCGAGGAGCGAGAAGCGTTTCAAGACATCCAGCAGCATCGCTACTTCAACACCAACAACCTGTGGGTTGATCTCGATGTACTGGCCCAATTGCTCGACGATCAGCAGGGGATTTTGGAGCTGTCGGTAATCCGCAACGCCAAGCAAACCGACCCGCGCGATAAGAACTCGCCGCCGGTGTATCAACTGGAGACCGCCGCGGGGAGCGCCATCGCCGTGATCCCCGGGGCGATGCCGCTGCGAGTTCCGCGGACGCGGTTTGCTCCCGTCAAGAACACATCGGACCTGTTGGTCGTGCAGTCGGACGTGTTCAACCTGACTCGCGATGGCAAGATTGTGCTCAACCAACGGTGTCAGAAGCCGCCACGGATTCAACTCGATCAGCGTTATTACGAGGCGATCGCCGACTTTGAGCAGCGGTTTCCGTTTGGCCCGCCATCGTTGGTCGGTTGCGAGGAACTAGTCGTCGAAGGCGACGTGCTGTTCGGCGAGAACGTGATGTGCTTGGGCAAAGTCGAGGTGCGGAACAACACCGACGAGCCGCTCGAGATCACAGCGGGCACGGTGTTGCAAGGGCGAACGCCGCCGGGCAAAAGCACGTAGTGGCCCAGTGATCACTCGCCGAATGGTGGTTGATCTCCATCAAGGATACGATTGGTCATGCGCCACACGCGGGGCACCACAGCGGCCAAGCCCGTGAACGCGGCCATGAGCATGCTACCGGCGAAGAAATGTTGGCAGGCGTGCAGCACGCCCGTGACAAGTTGCAGGCAGGCACACAAGGCCACGATGTATTGCCACATGACGCGATCCTCCCGGTTGATCGTGGTCTGCCGAATCGCGACTCTGGTTGAGTGGCTGGTCCGCAGGGTTCCGTGAGCGGCAAATGTTCGCCAGCGATGAGCCTGAACGTGCCGCAAATGAACGGGGAAGTTGCAAACCCAGTGCCAGTCCATGATGAAGCAATCGGAGCGTCATGGTGGCGAAGGAACATGCGCGCGGGACCGCTTTGACATCCGAGTTGCGTGCGCTGCGGCCAGCTTGGTTAGCACGACACCACGGATCGAATTCGACC
>JAEUIL010000365.1 GCA_016794255.1 Planctomycetaceae bacterium
CGTGGTCAATATCGAGCCGAGCATTCAAGCCGCCTTCGTCGACTTCGGCGTCGGTCGCAACGGCTTTCTGCACATCAGCGACATCGAACCGCAGTACTTCCGCCAAGGAGGCTTCGATCCGAACAAACCGCTGAGCGAACGAGACGTTCGCGGTGGCGGCCGCAATGGCGGCGGGCGGAACAGCAACCACGATCGCCCCTCTGACAACGGCAGCAACGGCGCGAGCGACCACGAGCATGACGATGATGCCGACGACGACTTCGGCGATCTCGACGACGGCGGCTCGGCTCCGACGCAACAACGTCGCCAACAGCAGCGCCGCCCGCAACGGATCGGCGCTCGCCCGCGGATCAAGCCGCCGATTCAAGACATTCTTCGCCGCGGCGACGAACTGCTCGTGCAGGTCATCAAAGAAGGCATTGGCACCAAAGGGCCGACGCTCTCGACCTACATCAGCATCCCGGGCCGCTATGTCGTGCTGATGCCGGCGCTCGGTCGGGTCGGCGTCTCGCGCAAGATCGAAGACGACTCGGCCCGTCGCAAGCTGCGCGACATCATGCGCGAGCTGAATCCTCCGCAGGGGATCGGCTTCATCGTGCGGACCGCCGGTGTGGGACGCGACAAGCGCGAATTGTCGCGCGACCTGGGCTATCTATTGCGATTGTGGAAGGTGATCGCTCGCCGGGTCAAAAACCAGCCCGGGCCGACCGACATCTACGAAGAAAGCGACATGATCATTCGCACGATCCGCGATATCTTCACCGCCGACGTCGACGCGATCTACATCGACGAGCCGGTCGCCTACGAGCGTGCCAAGGAATTCTTGACGATCGTCATGCCGCGCTATGTCGATCGGCTGCATCTCTACGAAGGCAAGGAGCCGCTGTTCCACAAGTACAATCTCGAAGACGAGATCCGCATGATTCAGCAGCGGAAAGTGCCGCTGCGTCAGGGTGGCAGCATCGTCATTGATCAGACCGAGGCGCTTGTCGCCATCGACGTCAACAGCGGCAACTTCCGCGCGGACAACAACGCCGAAGAGAGCGCGTATCAGATGAATCTGCAAGCCGCGAAAGAGATCGCGCGTCAGTTGCGCCTCCGCGATCTGGGCGGCGTGATCGTCAACGATTTCATCGACATGCGCAAGGAACGGCATCAACGGGGTGTCGAGCGAGCGCTGCGCGACGCCATGCGGCGTGATCGAGCACGCACGAAGATTCTCCGCACCAGTCCGTTCGGGTTGATCGAGATGACTCGTCAGCGGATTCGGCCGAGCTTGAAGCGGAGCGTCTACAAAGACTGTGTCTGCTGCACCGGCACGGGAGTCGTGAAGACAGCCGAGAGCATGGCGATCGAGACGATGCGCGTGTTAACGCTCGCGGCTCATCATCCGGATATCGCGAAGATCACGATCCACGTGTTTGACGAGGTCGCCACGTATCTCAACAATCGCAAGCGCCGCGAGCTCGCCACGCTCGAAGACGCTGGTCCCGCGGTGATCCAAGTGTTGGGTCACGAAGGTGTCTCGCCGGAGCATTTGGTGTTTGAATGCGTCGACGAGAACGGTCGCGAAGTGAAGTTTCCCGGGTAAGGGGAAGAAAACGTTCTTGGTGCTTGGTTCATAGTGATTGGTTAGAAGACATTAATCGAAGCGTTCAACCCGCGCGGCTCGCTTGCGGTTTCGCGCCGACACCCAACCAAGCACTAAGCACCAAGAACTTCCTAACCCACCACTTCCCTCACCACTCTTCCATACACATCCGTCAGCCGATAATCGCGCCCGGCGTGACGATACGTGAGCCGTTCGTGGTCGAGCCCCATCAGGTGCAGCACCGTGGCGTGCAGGTCGTGGACATGCACCTTGTCCTGCACGGCGCGGAACCCAAAATCGTCGGTCGCGCCGTGAGCATAGCCGCCACGAGCGCCGCCGCCGGCGAGCCACATCGTAAAGCCCCAGTGATTGTGATCGCGACCGTCGCCCCCTTCGCTGGTTGACGTCCGGCCGAACTCGCCGCCCCACACCACGAGCGTGTCTTCGAGCAGACCTCGTTGCTTGAGATCGGCAAGCAGCGCCGCGGTGGGTTGATCGATATCGCGCGCGAGCCGCCGGACTTGCTCGTTGTGATTGCCATGCGTGTCCCACGGCTGTCCGTTGCCGTAGTACACCTGCACGAATCGCACACCGCGCTCCACGAGCCGTCGTGCCAACAGACAGCCATTTGCATATGACGATGTCCCATACTGAGCACGGGTCACGGCCGACTCGCGATTGATATCGAAAGCGTCGCTCGCGGCGAACTGCATCCGGTACGCCGTTTCCATCGCACGAATCTGCGCCTCGAACCGAGCATCGCCGCCGCGATCGTCGGCGTGCTGACGATTGATTTGCGACAGCAGATCGAGTTGCCGCCGCTGAGCATCGGGCGCGAGCACATGCCGCACGTTGGGCACCATCTTGCCGGGATCGATCTCTTTGCTGTTGATGTACAGCCCCTGATGTTCGCCGGGAAGAAACGCGCTCGTCCACAACTCGGCGAACCGCACCGGTCGACCCGGACAAAGCACGACGTAGCCCGGCAGATCGTCGTTCTCACGGCCGAGACCATAAGTGAACCACGACCCCATACTCGGCCGAGTCGGGTTGATCGTGCCGTTGTTCATCTGATAGAGCGCCGGCCCGTGGTTCGGATTGTCGCAGTGCAGCGAGCGAATCACGCACAACTCATCGGCATGCCGCTGCAAGTTCGGCAGCAACTCGCTGATCGGCAGTCCGCTTTGCCCGCAGTTGCGAAATCCGAACGGCACGGCCATCAGTCCGCCGGTCTGCCGCTCGGTACGCAAATCGACCTCGGCCGGTCGCTGTCCGGCGAACTGATTGAGCGCCGGCTTCGGATCGAAGAAGTCGCACTGAAACGGGCCACCGTTCATGAACAGTTGGATGACACGTTTGGCCCGCGCAGGAAAATGCGGCGGGCGGAGCGACGAACTCGTGGCTGGTGAGCCGGTCGCGCTCGACGCCTGCTCGGCCATCAAGCCAGCCAGGGCTGCCACGCCCAAACCACCACCCATGGCTTGCACACATTCGCGCCGCGAGAAGATTGCTCGTCGATCGTCGTTCATAGCTTCCCTCAATCGATGAACAGAAACTCGTTGCTGGCCAAGAGGACGTGAATGTATTGCCGCCAGGCCTCGGCTTCGGTGGCACCCATGCTGCGAACGCCGTTGACAAACTGCATGCCCAGCTGTCGTTCGTTGTCTCGCACAGAACGACCATACAGTCGACGGTACAAGACTTCGTAGCGTTCCGCTTCCTGCGGCGCGTCACTCATCACGCGAGCCAACAGTTTGCGCGATTGCTGATCGAAAAACGGACTATTGAGCACAAAGAGTTGTTGTAGCGGCGTGGTCGTGGGGACGCGCTGGGCACTGTGTCCGACCGGATCGGGAAAGTCGTACAGTCGCAGGAGTTCACTAATCTCGCTGCGTCGCACCAGACCGTAGATCGTCCGGCGGCGGTTGTTCGCGTCCGCTAACTCGCTGGGCGGACCGCCGACGCTCTCGTCCAGCTCGCCACTCACGCTCAGCATCGCATCGCGCCACGACTCGACATCCAATCGCCGCGGCGTGAACCGCCACAACCACACGTTCTCAGGGTCGATCGCAAACTTTGCCGGGTCGCGGAAGCTCGCTTGTTGATATGCGGCCGACGACATGATCTCGCGATGCAGCCACTTGAGCGACCAACCGTGTGCGACAAATCGCGCGGCAAGATCGTCGAGCAATTCGCGATGCGTCGGCGCGGCCCCTTGCAGCCCGAAGTTGCTCGGAGTTTCGACAATGCCTCGTCCGAAGTGATGCTTCCACACGCGATTGACGATCACGCGCGCCGACAATGCACCGGCATCGTCGACCAACGCCCGAGCGAGTTCGAGCCGACCGCTCCCTTGGCGAAAGGTTTGTTGGGAGTCTTTGGCGAGCACGGCCAAGAACCGTCGCGGCACCACCGCGCCGGTCCGCGCGGGATTGCCCCGAATTTGCATCGCGAGGTCCTGCGACTCATTCGGTCGGAAGTCGATTTTCGTGGCACTTTTGCCGTTCGGCAGTACATGCACCGCGGCGTCGACCACCGCAAACGCAATCGGCAGATCGTAGTGGGGCGTCTGCTTGAGTTCGGCGATTTTCGCCCGCAGTTTCACGATCTCGGGTTGATCGGTGTCGACCGGCGGTTTCTTGTCGACGAGCGGCTTGAGCGACGCTTCGAGCGCTTTGACCTGCGCGCGAGCCGAGTTCACAGCAGCCACCATCTCCGCCGGGAACATCGGCCGTTCGGTCTCGCGGATGCTGGCCAACACGCCGGCCAAGGCGTAGTAATCTTGCGTGGTGACCGGGTCGAACTTGTGATCGTGGCACCGGGCACAACCAATCGTCAGCCCGAGAAACGTCGAGCCAAGTGCATCGAGCCGCTCTTCCCACTCGTCGGCGACGACCTGCTTGATCACTTGATGATCGAGCTTCAGTTCCTTCCAGTACGTCGGACTCAGACCCAAGAAGCCGAGTGCCGCGTTGTCGGTCGGTTGAGCGCCCGGCAGTAGATCAGCCGCCAACTGACGAACCACGAACTCGTGGTATGGCATGTCGTCGTTGAGCGCTTGCACGACCCAATCGCGGTAGCGCCACGGCTCACCGTCTCCGGT
The DNA here is from genome assembly GCA_016794255.1 of Planctomycetaceae bacterium. GTDB lineage: Bacteria > Planctomycetota > Planctomycetia > Pirellulales > PNKZ01 > JAEUIL01. The sequence continues at coordinate 4,695 of JAEUIL010000365.1, forward strand.
GCGCCACGACTCGGTCACATCGGCATAGCGGGCGAGGTCGAGCCAGTAACGGGCCCAACGTTCGCCGTAATGAGGAGAAGCAAGCAAAGCTGAAAGCTGAGAGCTGAAAGCTGCGCTGTCGCGTGCTTCCTGCTTTCTGCTTTCAGCTTTCAGCTTTTCTCCGGGTGGTAGTCCCCAGAGGTCGAACGTCGCCCGTCGCTCAAGCACCCGCGCATCGGCTGGCGGCGAGGCGCTGAGGCCGTGCTCGCGACGTTTCGCTTCGAGAAAAAAGTCGATCCGGTTGTAGCCTGGGCCGGGCGTGATGTTCGCGGGTAGCGGCTGTTCCGCGAGCGGTTGAAAGGCCCAATGACGTTTTCCCGCGGCGAGGTCGACCCCCTTACGCGCGGCGTGCGTCTCAGCGGCCGAGGGATGCGGCAAGCCACGCTTGACCCATTCCACGAGCGTATCGAGTTCGGCTTGTGGCAGCTTGCCGGTCGGCGGCATCTGCAAACCGTCGGGACTATAGCGGATCGCCTCGACGAGCAAACTCTTGTCGACATCGCCGGGCACCGCCGCCGGGCCACTATCGCCACCGGTCAGAATCGCGGCTCGCTCGTCGAGCACCAAGCCGCCCCGTTCTTTGCCCTGG
>JAEUIL010000443.1 GCA_016794255.1 Planctomycetaceae bacterium
GCTGTTGGCAATGGTGATCGCATGATGGCACGCGACCCAGGATGCGCCCCGACCTCAAAACGTCCGTTGTTCCAGTTTCTCGATCGCCGCGCGGAGTTCGGGCGGAATCGCGTGGCTCTGCTGCGTGTTGTAGTCGAACACGACGAGCGTTGAATCCCCCTCGGCGACCACGGCCTGTTGTTGCTGACTGTAGATCGTGTGCACAAGCCCGATGCTCGAACGGCCCAGTCGCGTGACCTTCGCCCCGATTTCGACCGTGTCGGGATAGTGCAACTGGCGGCGATAATCGCACTTGATCGAGGCCAGGATCGGTCCGATGCGCTGCGTTGAGTACAGATCGTCGAGCCCGAGTTGATCCATATACGCGATTCGGGCCGACTCCATCCAACGAAAATAGACCGTGTTGTTCACATGACCAAACGCATCTTGGTCGCCCCATTGGACCGGCCAGACGAGCGAGAAGTGGTAGTCGGGAAGCATGGGGAAGAGAACGGGTGAGTAAGTGAGTAAGTGAGTAAGTGAGTAAGTGAGTAAGTTAGTAAGTGAGTAAGTAGTCAACCGACGGCGCAGCTCGCTTGCGGTTTCGCGCCTAATGGCAAATCACGCATTTACAATCGACTCGGTGGCATCACCCACACGGCGCTCATGCCGTCCTCGGTCGGTTGCGGACCCGAGATGAACGGCGTCCGCACGCCCGGCAACACATGTACATCGAAGATCTCGTCAATCCCCTGAGGAAAGGTCAGATACGCTACGCTCTTGCCACTGCGCAGATCGACGATCGCCACGCCCGAACGCAGCTCGGCCCGACGCTCGGCAATCGGCAATCCGCCGAACGTCGACGTCTGACGAATCTTCGACAGACCCACGAACGCCACAGGGCCATGCAACGCCAAACCGCGGGTATAGCCCGGCACGCGTTCGATACCTTGATAGGTTCCTTGGGCCGGATCGATGCAGCCGAGCTCGCCATGGCCCGAGTTGAGCACCCACAGCCGACCGTCGTGCCACCGCGGCGAATGAGGCATTGCCAGACCCGAGACCACCGTGCGACCGCTGGGGACTTCGAGCACGCAGCCGCCCCGATCTTTGGTCGGTCGCCAACCCTCGGCCTCGTCACTGGGTGACACGACCGTCACGTACCGCGGCTTACCGTCGACCATCGCCAGGCCGTTGAGATGGCAGCGGTCCTCGGGCGCGAGTTTCGAGATGAACGGCGGCTTCCACTGCGGCACGAAACTGGCGCGATCGTCGAGCGTCGCCAGGCAGGAGAACAACGAGTTGACGACCCAGACGCGTTCGCCGTCGTAGCCAAGTTCGTGGCAGTCGATCTGACCGGTGAAGTGCGACCGCCGCGCGACATACCCGCCGTCGAACGTACCGGCCGGGGCCATGTTCGCCGCCAAGTCGGGGACATTCTGCAAGAACCATACCTGGTTCCGAGTTCCCACGGCCAACCACTCGTTGCTGCGGGTCATGCCCATCGCATGCTCGAAATGATGCAGCGTCAACCGCACCTGCCCGCGATGCACGCCGATCGACACCAAATGGCCCGACTGATACGTGGTCAGCAACAGCGACACCCCGAGCTGCTCGAGGATCGGCACGAAATCACGGCTATGCTCGAAACCAAGCTCGCGGACCTGCGGCGTCGGGACGGAGTTCATGAATGGAGCTGCCAAGTCAAGCCGAATGGAATGCGGCCTCTATCGTACCATGAGAACCGTCGCGAGGCTCGCGCTACGGCTGCGGTCGTTCACGCACGATCAACACCGAGCACGGCGCGTGTTGCAACACGTTCTCGGAGGTGCTGCCGAGAATGAGTCGCGTCATGGTCGACAACCGCCGCGCTCCCATCACCAGCAACTGGGCACCTTCCTGGGCCGCGACTTTCAGAATCTGATCGGCCGGGTATCCTTCGGCGACGATCGGCTCGGCCGACGCAAACGCCGCGGGGTATTGAGCCCGAGCGCTTGCCAAACTGGTCGCGGTCTTTTGCTTCTCTTGCTCGTGCTCGCGCACCCAGGCTTGGGCCATCGGCTCGGTGTCGGCATCGCGAGCCATGGTCTCGAGCCAGTCGGGCAGTTGACCGACAAACATCGGCTCGATCACGCGGAGCAACTTGCCTGTCGTGCCGGCGGGGAACGTGAGTTGCGACACGACCTTGCCCAGCGACGCGTGCCCCTCGCCCGCACAAGCCACGATAATCTTGCTGAGCGTCGCAGTACCATTGCCGGCGCGAGCCACGAGCACCGGCACCTCAGCATGCCGCACAATATGATTCGACACGCTCCCCAAGAGCAACTCGGCGATCAGGCCCACACCGCGGGCACCGACGGCGATAAGATCCGCGCTGAACTCGCCAGCCGCGGCCAGGATGCCTTCCTTCGGAGCATGGGTCCCCACGATGCGCTGGACCGATCCACGCGCGGCAGCCGGCAGCAGCTGCGTGGCGTCGTCGAACACTGCTTCGGTGATCTTCGTGCGCCACTGGCTCTGCGTTTCGGGCGAAGGGGTAGCTCCGGCCGGAAACTTGAGCGTTGGCGGCGAATAATAGAACGCCACCGCATCGCGGCCGGGTGCAATTAACTGACCGACCTGACGCACGGCCTCTTTACTGCCCGCGGAACCGTCGACCGCCACTAGAACCTTCATGTCATGAGCCTCGTGAGTGTGCGAATACCGGCCCGTCGCAAGTCCCTGAGCCGTCCCGTCATGATATCCGTTTCTGGCGACGCCGACGAGGGTGCGAACCACCCCGTTCTCACCACTGGCACGCGACGCGCTCACCGGCGGCGATCGACGCCTCGGCCCACAAACAGAGCGCGACGCTCCACCGTCCGTCGTGACCGGTGGCGGCCGGTGGCTGACCAGTGCGGATCGACTCGACGAACGCCGTGAGTTGATCGTCCAGTTCAAACACTTCACCCGTGGGCCGATCGAAGGTCTCGACATGCACGGTCTCGCCGTCGAACCATTTCAGGCCGAACGTCGGGTGCAACGTGCGATCGAGCGCGCCGCTCCACCAAGCCCAGGCAGCCCCGCGCGTCCCGGTCACCTTGACGGTCTGGTGATGCTCGAAGGCCGCGAGCGTCTGCGTGACCACGGCATACGCGCCATCGGCGCAGTCGACGAGGGCCGTGAAATTCTCGTGCAGATCGGGAC
>JAEUIL010000817.1 GCA_016794255.1 Planctomycetaceae bacterium
CTGAGATAAACATGCTCCCTGCTCAACAACTACTGGCCAAAGTTCGTCGCGGCGAAGTCACCACCGGCATCTTGGCCATCGATCACGTGTGGACCGATTTGATCGAGATCTCGCAGCGTGCGGGCCTCGACTATGTGATCGTCGACATGGAGCATAGTGCTTTCTCGACCGATCTCGTCGCCGAGGTGTGCTCGACCGGGCGACGCCTGAACTTCCCGGTGCTGATTCGTCCGCGGGCTAACGACTACGCGAACCTGCGGCTGGCGATTGATCTCGGCTGCTGCGGCTTTCTGCTGGCCAGCGTCGAGTCGGCTGCCGAGTTGGACGTGGTTCGCGAGGCGGTGCAGCTACCGCCGCGCGGTCGTCGTCGTCCCGGCGGACATGGCAACCGTTGGGTCACCGAACTTGGTTCGCAAGCATGGCGTGAACAAGTCGAGGACGACTTCCTCGTGTTGCCGCAGATCGAAACGCGCCGCGCACTCGACAATCTGACCGAGATCGCCACGCATGAAATGACCACCGTGCTGGCCGTGGGGCCGTACGATCTGTCGGCCGAGTTGGGCGTGTGTGGTCAGATGCACGACCCCAAGCTGCAAGCTGCGCTCGTCAAGATCCTGGCTGCCGCCAAATCCGCGGGCAAACCGGGCTGGATGATCGGCACCGACGGCGCGGCACTCGTGCGCGACGGCTGGAATTTTGTCTGTCTCGGCGAGCCGTCTTGGATGTTACTCGCCGCTCTCAAGACGCAAATCGCCGCGGCACAGGGCGGCCAAGCCGGAGCAGCCGCCCACTACAATCGTTGAGGCAGCGAGCGATTACTTCTTCACGGTCGGCTGTTGATTGCGGCCTTGTGCAGCTTGCTGTTGCTTCTTGATCTTTTCGATGTAGTCGTCTTCCAACTTGCGTTGCGCGGCACGCTGCTGCGGCGTCATCAGATGCGCGTAATAGTCTGACTTGCGAATCGGCCCCATCGCAGTGATCACGAACGGAATGTTCTGTCCACGGCGGGCGGCCGAGGCGATCTGCGGCGCGAAACAGGCAACGAGCATCGCTCCGGTTACGAACCATCGTTGCCAGCGAGTTGTCTTGAACATGTTCGGTTCCTCACGGAAAGAACTAAGATTAGCACCACGCGTTTCGTTCTAATCCTCGTTATCGTCGCTATTCAAGGGCGTCTGACGAGCTTCGCGAATTCGTAATGGTTTCGATCACGCCCAAGTATGAATGTGATTCGTAACAACCATGACCATCGCGGGTCATCGGGCGATCAGATTCGCTCATGTGGCCCAAGCGAAGTGTGCTGTTCTTCACAAAGAACGAGCGAGCCGGCACGATTTACGCGCGACTCATGAATCAAGTTGCGCGATTCAAGAAGATGACCTGAGCGCTGCCCAAATCATCGTAGCTAACGATTTCGACAGCTCTTCAACGCTGGCATTGCTCGGCGTGTTACGGTGCCGCGGGAGCGTCGGGAAAGAAGCGGCGGTTGAACACCTCGGGATCAAACGGATCACGCGACGGTGTTGCCGGCTGCTTGTCACTCGTTGGCGCAGCGCCGTTGGGCGATGATCCCAACTTGTCGAGCGCTCGTTGCGTGGCCGCATCTCCGTTCGCGACAGGAACGGCGCTCTGTGGTCGAGCGGATTGCAACAACACGTCGGTGGCCCGTGGTTCTGGGACCGGCGTGGGTGCCCCGGGTGCGAGTTGTGTGGTCGCGGCAGTCGGCGCTGCCACAGGCTTCGCCCCTTCGCCCAAGCGTTGCACCCAGGCGACGAGATACTGATACTGCACCAGATCGCGACCACTCAGGATCGGCGTCTTGCTGCCGCCATGCGGACGAATCGCAGCCACGACCAACGGGCTTTCACTCGGCTTGGCGCGGTTCACCTTCTCGAGCGTGGCGTACAAATTGCGTTGCGTGAGCCGACGACTTGCATTGCGGCCGATCGGGATGCGCATCAAGCTGAAGCCATTCGTGGCACTCGCTCCGTGGCAGCCCGTAGCGGTGCAGTTGTTCAACAACATCGGTTGCACGGTGTTCGCGAATTGATCGACAACGCCCGTCGGCAACGCGCGGATCATGCGATCAAGCTCTTCGAGCGTGGGGCCGTTCGGCGCGGCTTCGGTCGCGGTCGACTCTTCGATCTTGCGCTCGCGCGCAAGTTCTAAGCGTCGTTCGATCAGACCGATGCGCAGGTGGGCCGGATCGAGCTGTCGAGCCGCGACGAGTTGTTCGGCCGCGTAGCCATACAGATGATGGCGCACGCACCAATCCGCCAGATCGAGATGGCCCGTGATCTCGCCGCGCGGCACGGCAGCTTTCTTGAGTTGATACCCTTCGTCGAACGAGCGGCAGAACAGCTCGACCTCTTGTCGCCGTAAGCGAATCTCGCCGTTGGGGACCACGACATACAGATAGTCGCCCGCCCGGGTCACTTTACCGACCAGCGCTTGGCCGTTGGTGAGGAACACCACGCCATCCTCGGGCCCCAGCGCTGCGGCGACGGGATTAGTGTTCTGCCCGGCCACGATTTGGGCGAACCCGAGCACAATGGCTAGCGTAATGATCCGTAGGGATGTTCCGTTCATGGGGCGAACGGTACCGAGCCGTGTCGAGTCGCGTCAAGGTCATTCGCGGCAACAAGTTAGGAGTTGGTTAAGCATGCAACGGGGCCCTAGAGAGCCGCCGTCAGCCGATCTATAATCCGGGTCGTGAACTGCCAGCAATGCCTGCAAGAACTCGCCCGATGCCTCCAGCCTTGTCCGCAATCCGCCGTCGGGTGTTGTTTCACGGTCGCGTGCAGGGCGTGGGCTTTCGCGTGACCACGCGCTCGATTGCCCAGCGGTTCGCCGTGACCGGTTGGGTGCGGAATCTGCCCGATGGTAGCGTCGAGCTGCTAGCAGAAGGTGA
>JAEUIL010000517.1 GCA_016794255.1 Planctomycetaceae bacterium
GGTCGAACGAGCTTCGAGCCGGAGGGTGCCGATCTTTGGCGTGGGAAGTGCAACCCGCAATCGCACCGGACTTTGCGGATCGCGGTCTGGCTCGGTGATCACACTCCACGTCAGCGGCGCGTCATCGAGCAGAATGTCGAGCTGTGCTTGATCGACGAGCGCCGATGGGGCTTGCAACAGCACATCATCGACGGCCTGCCGCGCGATTTGGTAGTTGAACGCCGTGCGACAGTCGAGCTGCGTCGGTTTCACCTGCAAGGTGGTCTCGACGGCGACGCCAATTGTCCGCTGCTGTATCCGCACGCCAGCACTGAGCGCCGGAGTGGCGCTCGTGACTTGAAACACGAGCGGCGCTTGCTGACGCTGCGGCGGCTCGATCGCGGGCTTCACGTATTGCCGCGTCAGACCGACGGTCGCAGCGGCTTGGACATCGAGATCGACGTCGTCGTCTGGCACCACGACCAGTTGCGCCGGCGTAACGGTGTTGGCCCGGGTGTGAGGAATTGGCCACAACACCGGCGCGGCTGGATCGTCGATCGTGCGGTGAGCGCGGACCACGATCTCAAACTCGCCCGCGGTCCCCTGACGCAGCGGAATCGTCAACGGCATCCGTTCGCGCGTGACGAGTTGATCGCGATTGACGAGCACGTCGGGCTCGACCGTGTCGACCTGCCAATCGTGCAGATCGATTTGCACGGCATGCACACGAGCGCCGCCGACACGGAACTTAAGTCGAGTTTCAAGCTCGGCGCTATCACCATGCACGAGCAACAGATGCCGCGGCTCGACGTGGATGCGTGACTCTTTGGCCACGACCCGAGCGGCGAGCGCGAACGGCTGCGCGAAATACTCGAAGCCGGCGATCACGCCTTCTTGGTCGAGCTCCGAGGGCAGTGAATCAACCTGACGCACCGAGCGACGCGTGTCCCACAGCAGTTGCCAGTCACCTTCGACTTCGACGGCAATGTGCCCCCACTGGCGCACCGCGCCCAGCACCTCGAACCCCGCCAGATCGATGGCTACCGGTTTGTCGCCGGCGGCAACCATCTGCTCGGTTTCGAGTTGCACGTTGATCGGCCCGGTGGTGCGACTCTTGAGCCGCACTTCGAATTGCGTCGGATCGGTTTTCCCTTTGGCCGGCGCGACCGGGATGAGCGTGTAATCAGCCGTTTCCTCGGTGATCAGCACCGCTCCTTTGGGCAGCCGCACGCGGAACGTTTCAAACTCGCCACCAAAGCTGCGCACCGTAAGTCGGGCTTGCGTGTTGACGCTGCGGCCATCGATGCGAGCTTGGATGGCACCGGTCGTTTCGAGCACGGCGGCCGTGTTCGTGGCACGGGCCGCGGCAGCTCGCCAGGTCAAACTAAAGTCGTTGCCCACGCCCAGCACGTGGAACTGCGTGGCGTTGCTGACCTGCTTAGTCGTGTCGATCGTAGCACCGGACGAGACTTGGCCCACGGCGTTTGCTTGCGGAGCCGTGAACGTCAACTCGCTGGACCAAGCGCGCGGCATGTTCAGCCGCAGACGCGTTTCTCCCGCCACGGTGACGAGCGGAGTGACGACTTGCACTTCGAGCTGATGCGGTTTGTCGTTCTTACCCTTGAGCCAGGCGATGTATTCCTCGGCCGGTTCGTCGAAGTCGAGTCGATACTCGCCCGGTCCGGTGTAGGTGACTTTGTCGCGCAACACAGACCCGGCCAACCGCAATGGCACGCGGACCCAACCGCCATCGTCGATGACGATCGAGAACCGAATCGTGAGCTCGGCCAGACCATTCTTGGCCGTGCCGGTGGCGACGAGCTTGTCGAGTTTGTACGTCGGCTTGGTCGGGCCCTGCTGCCGGGCCGCGTCTTGCGTGATGAGCCGGTCAAAGTCGTCGAGCGTGAAACCGAGCACCGGCTGCAAGTTGCCGTTCTTGTCTTTGACGTAGAACAGCTCGGGCTTGGATTCGACGACCGCCGCGCCCGGTTTGGGGGCGGGTGTCTCGGTGGCTGGCGGATCGGCGCAGACCGTGAGCGTCCACAGCCACACGGCTGCGAGCGCCATACCGGTCAAGATCCGCGACAGTGGCACGATGAGCTCGATCGTTCCGAGTGAAAAGACGGGGGCGAGACGCCTGAGCCGCCGGTCCATACCGATCCGGGGCTATGCGTCCGAGGAACGAAGTGCGCGGCGACGAACCGCATGGGCCATCGACGCCGATGCCGACCGCTCCGCAGATAAGGGGGCTCGCGGGGATCGCATCTCCCTCCAGTTTACCCATTCGGAAAAGATCCACCAACCAAATCGACCGCGTCGGGAGCGAAGAGTTACCCCTCCGAACGGGTGCAGGTGGCGTTACGATCGGAACTCCAAACGCGTGTTGCGCGGTCCGTGAACGCTTGTTTTAGGGCGACACCGCAACGGCAAGCGAGCTACCGGTACTGCGGTAGAACTGGTAGCGGGTCGTTCTTGCCAACCACTTCGTGAGTCGCTGTGGGGCCGGAGCAATTACTGTAACCTTGCCGGCTATTTCGCGGACGACGCGCCGCAACGGAAGGCCATGTTCCGCCACGCGCAAAAGAAGTCTACGGCTCGAACGATCCCTCATTCACATGGCTAAACTCAGGTTACGAATTCCTGCATTGCCTGCACAGCAGGCGATCGTGATTGACGCCAGAGGATCGCGGCTACCCTTACGAGTGACTTCTACGTTACGCGAGCGCTCGCTACGCCGAGCGCCACTCCGCTTGAGTTTCGAGACGTCGATGGGAAGACATCCACGACGAATACTACGACCGCCCAGACAACGAGTCGACGAGCAGCCGGCCACGTAGGCATCGTAGCGAGTCATTTCAACGGTAAGCTCAGCGGCGGCCATCGTGGCCTTTAAGACGGAAAATTGCGGCAAATCGGCGAGTTGCGCGGGTCCCCTGTCGGCACGCCCCGACGCTGGGTATGATGCGAACTCTCGTCGAATGCGTGTTCGGCGCGGTGATTGGCCCTCGGTAGACCTTCAACCCCACACGTTCTCATGCCTAGCTGTGTTCTTGCGTACTCTGGCGGTCTCGACACTTCGGTCATTCTCGGTTGGTTGCAGGACGAAGGTTACGACGTCCACGCCGTCTATGTCGATCTCGGTCAGCCGTGCGAGGACCGCGAGGCGATTCTGAACAAGGCCAAGACCTGTGGCGCGAAGTCGGCCCGGATTGTTGATGTGCAAGAAGAGTTGTGCCGCGACTTCGCCTTTCCCGTGCTGCAATGGCAAGCCAAGTACGAGGCCGTGTACCTGCTTGGCACGTCGATCGCCCGGCCGCTGATCTCGAAGGCCTGTCTGCAAGTGGCCCGCGAGGTGAAAGCCGACGCGTATGCCCACGGCGCGACCGGCAAGGGGAACGATCAATGCCGCTTCCAACTCGCGGCCGAGGCGCTCGACCCGGCGGTGAAGATCATCGCCCCGTGGCGGATCGAGAAGTTCCGGCAACTGTTCCCGGGTCGTAGCGACATGATCGCGTATTGCGAGCAACGCAACATTCCGGTCAAGGCCTCGATCTCGAAGCCGTACAGTTCGGACGAGAACTGCCTGCACATCAGCTACGAGGCGGGTAAGCTCGAAGACTTGAACGTCTGCGGCGTTGACATCGTCGAGTTCGGCATGACCACCTCGCCGAAGAATGCCCCCGACGCCGTCGAGACCGTGACGATTGCCTACGAGTCGGGCGTGCCCGTGGCGGTGAACGGAAAACGACTCAGTCCGTTGAGCATCGTGAAGACGCTGAACCATATCGGCGGTCGCAACGGCATCGGTCGCATCGACATGGTCGAAGGTCGGTTCGTGGGCATGAAGAGCCGTGGCGTGTACGAAGCGCCAGGCATGACGCTGTTGTATGAATCGCATCGCTGCCTGGAGCAGATCACGATCGACCGCGATCTGATGCACCTGCGCGATCGGCTCGCGCCCGAGGTGGCCGAGATGGTGTACTACGGTTTCTGGTACTGCCCGAAGTTTGATGCCCTGTTGGCGTTCATTCGCGAGGCGCAGAAACCCGTCACGGGCGAAGTGAAATTGAACCTCTACAAGGGCAACGTGATGATCGCCGGCCGCGAAAGCCCGCGGAATTTGTACGACGAAGCGATCGCCACGATGGAAGGGGGCGGCTCGTACAACCAAACCGACGCCGAGGGGTTCCTCCGCATTCAAGGCCTGCCGATTCGCGTGCAAGGCCGTGTGAATCCGCGGCAGTATTAATCGAAACTGTCACGGTATCTCATCGTGTCCAGCACACTCGGCGTGACAGGACATGGCGATGATTGTTGTTCTATCGATCGCGATTTGCTTCGCGTCAGCTTCGGCGCGTAGCACGCGGAGCGTCAGGCATGCGATGCGTGCTCGACATCCGCAAAACAAAGCGGGCACCAAGAACGTCGCTCACACATTCCAGCGACTTGGATTAATTCCAGGGGCTTCGCTGGCCATGTTCGCGGGGCGATTCGGCACGTCGAAATCGAAGTTGCGCGTGTTCGGACTCTTGAATAAGCGACGCACCGGCTCTGGCAACGTCGCCACTTTGTCGGCAGGCCACTCGGGCACCTCGACAATCGGCGGCGACCACGCGGGTCGATACGCGATCGCCAACAGCCGACGGTCTTCCGTGCTGCGATTGGGGTAATTCGCGTGGAAGATCGATTGATTGATGATCGCGACCGAGCCCGCCGGACAGCAGACCATCACCGCCTCGGGATGGGACAGGTATCGCGTGTAAGGATTCGCATCGGCGTGCAGCGACAAATGCGAATGTGGAATCACGAGCAGCGGCGACTTCTCGGGCGTGAGATCGTCGAGGTACCACAGCACACGCACCAACCGCGGGGCGCTGGCCTGCATGCCGAAGATCTTCGACCCGTAAGGTTGAGCATCAGTATGAATGGCGATGCCAGGGTGACCAGGCCGCGATAAGGCGAACACGCACGAAGTACACACGAGCTCGTCGCCGAAGAGCGTCGTGAGGAACTCAGTGACCGTCGGGTTGGCGATCAGGTCGGTCGCGCATGGCGAATCGGTCCATTGCACGTTGCTGAAACCACGCTGATTCTCGCTGTAGTCGGTCGCGACCGTCGGCAGGCGATCGAGTTCCGCCTTGATGGCGGCAACCTCAGCAGACTCGAGCAGCGGTGGAAAGACGACGTAGCCCTCGATTTCGAGATGCTTGATACGCTGGGCCGTGGAGAGCTTGGACCAGTCGGTCGTGTCGATCTGAGGTTGAGCCAAGCTGCACCCTGTGAGGTTCGAGCGTACGACTTACGCCGGAGTGGATGGTACCCATTGCGGAAGCTCGATCATCCGCAGACGTCAAACCGCGACGAAACAAGCTAGCCATGAACCTTTCGCTGTCGGCCGCGCTTAGTGAGGGACATTCTAACGTAGAGTCCGAAGGTTGTTACACATCACGGCTTGGCCGGACCTGCAATGCCGTTCTTGGTAAGGAATGCTTGAGTCTGCTGCATCGCTTCGAGGAACAACGGCTCGGTCCGCATCATGTAACTGTGACTGCCGCGTTGGTTCTCGATGAGTTCGCAGGCGTTGCCCAGTGCGCTCATCTGCTTCGCAAACTCACGGGCTCCGGCGATCGGCGTGATCGTATCGCGAATGCCGTGCAGTACCAAGGTCGGCGGCAATCCCGCACGAACGTGATGGACCGGCGACAGTTCCCGCCAGCGTTCGCCAATCGTGTCTTGGCCGTAGCCCTCGGCCGAGGTGTCGAGCACGGCCGAGTAGCAGATAACCGCGTTCGGCAGGCACGAGACCTGCGTCTCTTCGCCCGCTTCGTCAACGCCGTTGAACAATGCTGTGGCGATCGCGAGATGTCCGCCCGCCGAACGACCGCCGACGACGATGCGAGCGGGATCGATCCCCAACTCCGCGGCGTGCTTGCGTAAGTAACGCACCGCCGAACGGGCATCCTTGACGGAATCGAATACCGTCGTGCCCCGGTCGGCACGTGCGTGACGATACTGCATGCTAATGCCGAGCCAGCCTTGCCGCGCGAAATGGTCGGCGACGCAATACATGACGTTGGGAGTTCCCGCCACCCAACCGCCGCCATGAATCGCGAGATAACACGGACGCCGGTCGGTCGGCTGATGCTTGGCCGGCTCAAACAAATGCAACTCGCGTTGTGTCTCTCCGATCGTCTTATAGACCAGCTTTCGGGTCGGCTGGAGTTCCTTGGCTGTGCGCAGGGCGTAATCGGTGATCGGCTTGGGAGCGGGCGCGGCGGCCTGCGCTTGCTGGTCCTGTTGCGCGGCCGCGTCGCTGGTTGCGGGTGGTGCCGGTGCCAACTCGGAGCGACGCTCGACATCGACATACAAGGCCTGCAAGCCGCCCGCGTCATGCACATACAGCAACCGCCCCGGCCGCACCTCGACGATACCGGAATAGTTGAAGCCGGTCCGATCGGTGATCACGTGATGCGAAGTCCAAGTTCGACCTTCGTCGGTGCTGAACATCAATGAATTCGCGGGCCGACCGTAGCTGCACGCGAGCAAGCCGTTGCTCATCATCACGAGATCTGGGCAGACGCTTCCCTCTTCGATCAAGACCGACGGGCTCCACGTCTTGCCGTTGTCTTCTGAGAACACTTGATGAAACGGTTTGAAAGGACC
>JAEUIL010000840.1 GCA_016794255.1 Planctomycetaceae bacterium
GCGCTCATCGTACCGCGTCTTGACGTCATGTAGCTTCTGCTTGATCGTACCCAACTCGTCGGACGACAACTGGGGCAAGGCCGACGGCGCGGCGCAATTCGCGGGCAGTTCGTGCAGCGGCGTGGGATTGAGACTCTGAATGATGCGAATCGTGCCGTAACACGTTTCCGTACTGCGAAACACACCGGCCAACGCATAGTAGTCGCGCTGCGGCACTGGGTCGAACTTGTGATCGTGACAGCGGGCGCAGGCCACGGTCAGACCCAAGAACGCCTGCGTAGTGACATCGATCTGTTCGTCGACCAGGTCCATCTCGAACTGCAACGGATCGCGTTCCGAGTGCGGCTTGGGACCGATCGCCAGAAAGCCGGTCGCGATCAACTGTTGGGCTCGTTGCTCGTCGTTCGTGGCGGGCAGCAGGTCACCGGCGAGCTGCTGACGCACGAACTCGTCGTACGGCAAATCAGCGTTCAACGCGGCGATGACCCAATCGCGATAGCGCCACGCTTGCGGATAGTTGAAGTTGATCTGTCGACCGCTCGTTTCGGCAAAGCGAGCCACGTCGAGCCAGTGCCGGCCCCAACGCTCGCCGAACCGGGGAGAGGAGAGTAAAGAGGTAAGCAGAGAGTCAAAAGCTGAAAGCTGAGAGCTGAAAGCTGCGCTGTCGCGGGTAGTGGCGTTCTCTTCCAGCTTTCTGCTTTCAGCTTTCAGCTTTTGAATCCACGTCTGAGTCTCTTCCGGCGACGGCGGCAGTCCGACGAGATCGAGATACACACGACGAACGAGCATAGCGGGATCGGCGTCCTCGACGGGTTTGAGGCCGTCGCGCTCGAGTGCCGCGAGCAAGTGACGATCAATCGTCGTCCGCGGCCAAGCGGTGTCTTTCACCTCGGGCGGTGGCACCTCACGCGGCGCGACAAACGACCAATGCTTACGTCCCTTTTCGATATCGATCTCGTGACGGATCGTGGCCGCCGCTCCTTCGCGAGGATCGGGAGCGCCGAGTTTGACCCATTTCTCGAAGTCGGCAATCACCTCGGGCGACAGTTGCTTGCGCGGCGGCATCGCCGGGGCATCGTCGGCGTACTTTAACGCTTTGATCAACAGGCTCGCGTCGGGGTCGCCCAGCACGACGATCTCGCCCGACTCGCCGCCGCGCCGCACACCCGCGCGGGTATCGAGCAACAAGCTTCCTTTCACCTGCGGTGAGTCGGTCGCATGGCAGGCATAGCAGTGCGTGACGAGCACAGGCCGAATGCGTTTCTCGAAGAAGTCGAGTTGCTCGGGCGTGGGGCTCTCGACCGCAGCGGCGGCTTGCGCCCACACACTCCACACGGCCAGCCCCCAAAGCAGCGATGATCTCATGATTCTCAACACGCCATGGAACGGTGCGACCCCGAGGAACCATCGTAACCCGAATAGCGGCGATCTGCCACAGACACCGGCGTGGTCGGGTTTTCGCGGGCTCGTTACAATGCGGGCATGATCACCGCCTTTTCCCCACTCATCGCCGCCGCGATCGATGCGCAGAAGCCGTTGGTTGCCAGCTTCGCGCTAGTTGTCGTGCTCGTGCTGCTCTCGAAAGTGCCGCTGAGCTACAACCTGCTCAACGTGCTGGTGCGCTGGCGCACCACGACGCTGACGTGCTTGGCGTTCATGCTCGTGACCGGCCTGCTGATTTGGATGCTGGCGTTCGTGAATGGTATGTACGTGCTGACCGAGAACAGCGGCGTGCCCGGCAATCTGATCGTGCTCTCCGAAGGGGCCACGGACGAAGCGTTCAGCAATCTCGGCTTCTCGGACCTGGGCGATATCGAAAACCAGCAAGGCGTGCTGCGCGAGAACGATCGACAGTTGGCGAGCCGCGAGACGTATCTGGTCGTGAATCAACCGATCGACAACGCTCCGCCCGGCCGACCGAAGCGCCGCTTCTTGCAGGTCCGGGGTATCGACGAGCCGTTGCTCTCCTCGCGGGTCCACGACATCGAGTTGTTCGCTGGCGGCAAATGGTTCAGCGACGCAGGCGTGCAGGATGTCGAGAGCGACGAGCATCCTGAGATCCGCGAACGGAGCGCGATTCAGGTCGTGGTTGGCGAAGGAATCGCCCGCGAGATGGCGCGAGATCGTCAACCCGCGATCGCGGCCAAGGCCAAGAATCCCACGCGGCTCGACACGGGCGATTTGTTTCACCTCAACGATCGGCTGTGGGTGATCGTGGGGGTCATGAAGTCGAGCGGTTCGACGTTTGATTCGGAGGTTTGGGCACGGCGTTCGATCGTCGGACCGATGTTCGGTAAGACGACGTTCTCGTCGATCGTGCTGCGGACAGCGAGCGAACCCGAGGCGCTGAAGCTGAAAGAGTTCTTCAACTCGAAGTATGAGAAAGCGGCTGTGTCGGCGCGAACCGAGAAGGAGTATTTTTCGAGTCTCTCGGAGACCAACAAACAGTTCCTGTACTCGGCAATGTTCATGACCGTCGTGATGGGGATCGGCGGTGTGTTCGGCGTGATGAACACGATGTTTGCCGCGATCAGTCAACGGATCAAAGACATCGGCGTGATGCGGCTGTTGGGTTATCGCCGCACATCGATCCTCGTTTCGTTCTTATTGGAGTCGCTGGTCATTGCG
>JAEUIL010000618.1 GCA_016794255.1 Planctomycetaceae bacterium
CTTACGCCCGCGAGGATCGGGGATCGCCGCCAGCATCGCCAGCAAGCTTTCCCCAGCGCAGGCTTCCACAAAACACCTCCGTGCTCAGGAAAAAATCGAATCCGTTCCACTCCGTACGATCTCAACTCCTAACTGGTTCAAACTTTCGGAAAACTGATCGGCCGTGTGATTTTCCCGCCGAAACTTGACCTGTTTTTGATCTACCGATACTATACATGTGTTCATTGATTCGTCAACCAAAACCGGCCAAAATTTTGGCGATCACTTTTCCCCGTATTTTGTGCTGTCATGACCGACTTTGCTCACAACGTGCGACGACTGTTGGCTCGGCAGGGACTCTCGGTGGCCGAGCTGATTGACCGCGCCGGTCTCGACGAACGGACCGTGAAGAACATTCTCAATGGCACCAACTCGAAACCGCATGCCCGCACGCTGCATCAGTTGGCGTTGGGGCTCGACGTGCAGGCCGACGAGTTGTTTCAGAACCCGGCGCTGCTCGCCCGCCGCAGTTTTGATCGCGAAAGTAACCCGCTGGTCGACGAAGTCATCGAGGCACGGCCCGAGCTGTTCGACCACTGGACCGCAGCCGACTTTGATGAATTGAGCAGTCGCTTTGGCGCGGGGGGAGCGCTGACCTTTGACGGGGCCTTGAGCGCGGTCGAACAAATGAACGCCCGACGTGAATTGATGCGCAAGGTGGCGCTGGTCATGGAGTCGGACCAACGCGACGTGCTGCGCGGCATTGTCGACGTGCTGTATCGCCAAGTCGTCATCGAACCACCCCCGCGAGCCCCGGCGAGTGCGCTGCTGCGCTCGGCCAGTTGATGAGCCCGCGATGAAACGCCGTTCGGTATCCGAGTCGTTCATGAGGCGAGAATCCGCTAACAATATTGCTAAGTGCTCAGCCTGATCTAGCGGCAATTTGGGGTTTGCCGCAGCTTTCCTCGCGAATGGGTGCCGCCTGTTTGCGCTCCCGCCGCTAATAGATGGAAAGTGACTTGGTGCGAATTCACCCGTATTGTGACACCCAATGACCAGGGTGGTCGCGACATAGCCAGGGTGAATCCCTAGGTTGAGTGGCGGGAGTGCCCAAAAACAGCGATACGCTACCCCAGGAATTTCGGGCAAAGCGGCAGATCGTATGGAACTGTAGGATCTGCAACGGCTACCGCTTTCCACTGGCACGGCACTTGCGTTAGCCACGTACGCCGAATCGAGGTGTTGGCGACAACTCCTTGGCTCTGCTTGGTTTGCAAACCGCCCCCGCTCGCCGACGCAGATGCCGAGTTCTCGGCGCGGCGAATCGCGACTCCGATAACCGTGAGTCCAACGGGGAGAGTCTCCTGATGTGGATGCGCTGTGTATCTGCGCGCAACCTGACATGTCACGGACACGAAGCATTCGTTGTTAAAACATTTACTATTCGTTTTACACATGAAACACCTACTACAGCCGCAGTAAGCGATCGCGAGATTGGTTCAATCCTACGATCGCGCTGTTCTCTCGGAGGAGGCCGATCATGCATCCAACGAACGACCAACATTTCGATAAACCTGAAACGAACCAAGACACACAACCTGGGAGCGCGACGCCCGCCGACGAGGCAGGCAAGCAATGGACCGATCATGAACATCAAGCGGATCGGGCTCGATTGCAGGCGCAAAAGCTGGTCGAGGAGACCGGCTCACCGGAGTTAGCCAAACATGCCATCGACGGCGCGACGAAACAGCCCGAGCAACCAGCCGCGTCCGCCGATGAATCCGAGGCCGCTCAATTTGCACGTCGCTTGGGCTTTGCGTCGTACGCGGCGCTAGAAGCCATGTCGACGCCGGTGTTGTCTGACAACGGCCAGTTACGGATGGTGGGCGCGATGCCCAGTGGCAAATGGATCATCTGGAAGCGTGGCAGATGGAATTGGCATCAAGAATTCGACACTTGGCAACAAGTGCGCGATGCCCTCGTGGCTGCGAACGATTAACGCGTCATTCTTTTTCAAACCTGCAACGTCATCGGGAGGTGCATCATGGGTACGATCTTGCTTGTCGTGTTGATTCTAATGTTGTTGGGCAGTACGCCCATGTGGCCTTATAGTCGCTCGTGGGGTTATGGCCCCAGCGGCGGCTTAGGAACGGTGTTGCTCATTGTGGTGCTGTTGATGTTGTTTGGCCGACCTTAGACCGGCGGCAGCGCATCAGACCAATCACGCCGCTGCTTCGTTCGCTCATGGGCCCCGGCATGTGATATGCAGCCTCTGTGACATGACCCATTCGTTAACGACGGAGGTGCTGTCATGTCTCAAGTATCGGCTCAAGAGCGTCCCGTGCGTGTCGGCGTGTTTGATGATCTGCTTCACGCCGACGCCGCGGTGGCGAATCTGCTCCAGGCGGGCTTCTCGCGCGATCAGCTGATGGTCGTTTGTTCCGACGTCGCCATCCGAGAGCACTTTTCTCATTTGCCGCAGGAACTCCCCGCGGGCTCGCTCACGCCGCATGCCGTGATCACCGGCGGGGCGATCG
>JAEUIL010000845.1 GCA_016794255.1 Planctomycetaceae bacterium
AACGAGGCGACACGCTGCGTCAACTCGGGCTGTAACGGATTGGCCTGCAACGAGCGTTGGTAATTGGCCAGCGCGCTGTTGCGATCGCCATCTTCCTCGTACATCCGGCCCAAGGCGGCGAGCGCCCGCGGATCATACGGATTGGCCGCGAGGGCCTGAATCAACATGTTTCGCGCCGGGTCGCGTTGCCCTTGTTCCTGATACAGCCGGGCCAACTCGACTTTGGCCGACGACAACATCGGCTCACGCATCGACCAGCGTTCGAGCAACCGAAACGCGTCGGCCGTGCGGTTTTGTTCGACGAGCATAACCGCCAGCGCTCGGTGGCAGTCGACATGGTTCGGGCTGCGATCGAGGCACAGGTTATAGAGCCGCTCGGCTTGATCGTAGTCTTCAAAGCGACGGCTGACACTGGCTTGGCGATGATACACCCGGGCCAAGTTGTAATAGGCGTCGGGATTTTGCGGATCGGTGGCCAGCGACCGATTGAACGACTGCACGGCACCTTGATAGTTCCCCTGTTGAAACTGTTGCACGCCGGTGGCGTTGCTCGTTTGGGCTGTGTAGCGACAGCCCGACGACGCCAGCGACAGAATCAGCCCGGCGAGGATCGCAACTCGGCGTGAAGGGCAAGAGTGCTGCATGTCGAGTGGTCGGCAAGTTAGAATGAAGAGGCGGTACGATAGCCGAAGGTCGCGATTGCCAGCAAGGTCGAAATACATCTAGTGGGTTGGTGAGCGATCCTTTACGAGCGGCCCCCCGGCCACTCAATCTTTAGCCTCGATGGATTTGCCACCTTGAACGCACGATTCTTCGCGATCGCGGTAGTGCTAGCAGTTGCTGGTTGGCTGAGCGTTGAATCGGTGCAGGCACATCCGCTGGCGATTGGCTCGGCGATTCTGACGCTCGACGCCGACCACAGCTTTCAGTTGATTGTGACTTATGATGTCGCCGCGAGCGTGATGCAGACCGAGGAGCCAGGCCATCTCAGTGACGAACTGGCCGAGCAACTGCGAATCCTGCCCGAGGCCGAGTTGACCAAGCTGATCGCCGACGCGCGGAAGATCTTTGCCCGTCGCGCGATGATTCGTTGCGACGGCGTGGTCATCGAGCCGGCCGGGGTTGAGTTCCCACCCGCCGCGCTGTTGAGCGAAGGAGACACGACCGACGCCGGTCGCAAGCCGCGCTCGGTGCATGTTTGGGGCAAGGTGCCCGAGCCGACCGAGTCGCTGAGCGTGACGTTGCCTCCCGACTGCGGTCAGGTGTTGCTGACGGTCGTGCGCGCCGACAACAGCGTCGAACGCCTGTTGCTCGCCGAGGGGGCGACGAGCGTAGATATCACTTGGGCAAACACCTCAACCACGCTGCACGCCACGAGCCGGTGGAGCGTCGCGTGGCAGTATGCCGTGCTAGGCTTTGAACATATTCTGCCGCTGGGGCTCGACCATATTCTGTTTGTGTTGGGGCTGTATCTGCTCAGCCCGCGATGGCAGCCGCTCTTGTGGCAAGTGACGATGTTCACGCTCGCGCATTCGATCACGCTGGCGCTGTCGAGTTTGCAGATCGTGTCGTTGCCGGGGGCGGTCGTCGAGCCGTTGATCGCGCTGTCGATCACGGTCGTGGCGATCGAGAATCTGTTGACGACGGAAATGCATCGCTGGCGGTTGCCGCTCGTGTTCGGCTTCGGCCTATTGCACGGCCTGGGGTTCGCCGGCGTGCTCGGCGAACTCGGTCTGCCGCAGGATGAGTTTCTGACGGCGCTCGTGACGTTCAACGTGGGCGTTGAGTGCGGACAACTCACAGTGATCGGCTTGGCGGCGTTGGCCGTGGGGTGGTTTCGACAGCAGGGTTGGTATCGCTGGGCGATCGTGCAGCCGATCTCGGCCGGGATCGCGCTCGTCGGCCTGTACTGGACCGTCGAACGGCTCGGGCTGCTGGGCTAAAAAACAAGCCGCTCCGAATCACCTGTCGGCAATTCGGAGCGGCTGAAGTTTTCCAACAAATCGTTCTCGGTTCAGCTTAGAACTTCAAGACGATGTCCTGGGTTACGACCACTTGCGAGCGGCTCGGAGCGCTGCCGTTGAGGAACGGCAAGCTGTTGATACCGCCGTTCGGGCCAGCCGGACCGCTGTACCAGTCCCACACGAGCGCCGAACGCATGGCCAAGTTCTTGGTCGGCGTGTAGCTCGGGCCAATCGCCACGCGGTAGAAGCTGCCGTCGAACCCGCTGCGGAGCGGCGACAACCCACGGATGCCGGTCGGGCCGCCGTTGTTGTTGTTCGAGAAGTTCGGCAAGAAGCCACCGACGCGGAACCCGCCATCGTCGCGGAACCATTCAGCGTTCACACCCCAGGTCCAGCAGTCGTTGATCTTGCGATAGGCGTACTGGTTCACACCATACCACATGGCGGCTTGCCGACCGTTCGGGCCAAACGGCTCTTGCTGCACGCCAAAGTCCGACTGGAACACGTAGCTCCAGCAGTCGTTGATCGGACGCATGTAGACCAACGATTGCAGATACCGCGGCGTGAAGCCCGGAGCTGCCACACCATAGCGCTGCGAGGGCAACGCCGGATCGAGGTTCGGCTCGTTACCATAAATGCCGAAGTAGGCGAACGTGTCGCCGCACTTGAGCACGTTGGTGCGAGTGTACGTCGCGATCATGGCTTCGCTACGATTGAAACCTTTGTCGAAGTTATCCCAGCCGAGCACCAAGCCCAATCCAACGTTCACGTCGTCCGTGATTTGGTATTGGCCCAAGATGCCGGTGTGGGTAAACGGCTCGCCGTATTGGAAGGTATAGGGCAGCACGTTGAAGTGATTGTTCGGCTGGCCAATCACGGCGTAGCCGACCGGCGACGCAAAGCGACCGATGGTCACCTTCAAGTCATTGAGACCGAACTGATAGTTCAAGTTCGGCACGGCCAAGCCGTAGAACGGACCGGTCTTGTTGATGCGGTCTTCAAACCCCGCAGCAGTGAGGAACCGGGCGTTGGTGCCGTACATCACCGAGGCGTTGTAACCGTGGTCGAAACCGCAACCTTCGGTGTCAACATCTTTGTGGAAGTTGAACCACAACTCTTGCATGTTGACTTCGTTGGCGCGATCCATCCAGGTTTGCGGACCATTGAAACGGTCCACCGGACGGTACGGATTCCAAACGTAGCCGCCGACAATCCAGCCGTCGATCTTGGCTTTGCGGCACTTGGCGTTGCAGCCGTTACCGAACAGCCGCCAAGGTTCGCATTCTTCTTCCTCTTCCGCTTCTTCACAACACAAGCAGCGACCGAACAAGCCGTGATGCAGCTTGTAGGTCGGTTCTTCTTCCTCTTCCTCTTCCTTGTCAGCCTCAGGGGCCATGGGCATGGGCTGATCGGAAGGGGACGCGGGCTCGGGGGCATCTTTCGGGCCGTACGAGATGTCTCGCGCGGAAATTTGACCATCGACAAAACCGGTCGAGGCGGCGCGAGCGGCCGTGCGCGAGCCAGCTTGCTGAGCGTGGGCATGTCCGCCCATCAGCAAGCCAGCGACTGCGGCGGCAATCGCGAATCGTGATAGTTTCATGGATCGTGGCTCCATCGAGTTCAAAACGCATGCACATCCAAATACTCGCCGCGTGCCCGCCAACACGCTCGGCACGAGGACCTACAACCCATCGAGGTCGCAGGCGCTGAATGACCCCGCCTAAGGTCTTCAACTATCCATTGGGTATCGGAGCCAAAACCGTGACAATTGATTCCCAGGGCACACCTGGAACCGGTTTTGTGCGGAGAGTGTGAACGTTTTGTTAAACTGTGACGGCTATAAGCATCACGCGACCCGTTTACGCCGAACTATCGTCGCTGCTAGCACGAACGGCATGTCACATCCCTGGCGCAGAGAGCGCAGAACTCGCACAGAACAACCCCGCTTGCGAGTGAGGGCAAACGCCTTAGATGCCTTCGAACATCGCTTCGACGAACTCGTCGGCGTTGAAGAGTGCTACGTCCTCGGCTTTCTCACCCACGCCGAGAAACTTCACGGGCAAACCAACCGTCTGCCGAATCGCCACGACGACGCCCCCTTTGGCTGTGCCGTCCACCTTGGCCAAGATGATGCCGGTACACTGCACCGCCTCGGTGAAATGCTTCGCCTGGCTAATGCCGTTTTGACCGGTCGTTGCGTCCAGAACCAAAATCACTTCGTGCGGCGCGTCGGCGACTTGTTTGCTGATCACGCGGCGAATTTTGGTCAACTCGGTCATCAGGTTTTGTTGCGTCTGCAATCGCCCTGCGGTGTCGATGATGCAGACATCGGCGCCGATATCGAGCGCCTTGGCCACGGCGCGATGGGCGACGCTGGCCGGGTCGCTGCCTGCGGGACCGGTGACAATTTCGGCCCCCAAGCGTTGCGACCATACCGTGAGCTGTTCGACGGCAGCGGCGCGAAACGTGTCAGCTGCGCCGAGCACGACCCGTTTGCGGTCGTCGATCATCAGCTTCGTGAGCTTGGCGATCGACGTGGTCTTGCCCGCCCCGTTGACGCCGGCGACCATGATCACGGTCGGCTTGGTCGCGGCAAACGCGATCGGCGAGGCCGGTTGGGCCATGATTGACTTGAGCTTGGTCTTGACGATGGCCAGCACGTCGGCCATTTCCATCACGCGGCCGCGCTGATTCACTTTGATCTCGTCAATGATCGCTTGCGACGCACTCACCC
>JAEUIL010000639.1 GCA_016794255.1 Planctomycetaceae bacterium
CCAAGAGTTGCATTTTGTCGCAAATCACCTTGAGCTTGGACCGCTTTTGGCCGTCGTTGGTTTCCCATTGATCGAGCTTGAGCCGACCTTCGATCAACACTGGCGAACCTTTCTTGAGGTACTCGCCGGCCACCTCGGCCGTGCGGCCGAACATCGAAATGTCGACAAACGTCGTCTCGTCGACCCACTCGCCAGTCGCGGTCTTGCGGCGATCGTTGACCGCCAAGCCGATGTCGCACACCGCCAAACTGCTGGGCGTGTAGCGCAACTCGACATCGCGGGTCACATTGCCCACGAGGATCACACGATTGAAACTGGCCATGGGATTACTCCGCAAGCAAAGTCAGCGGAACTAGTTGGCGAGTTCTTCGACGTCGGGGACTTCGATCGCCGGCACCTCGCGACGACGGCCGCGATCGCCACCACCCACGATCGCCTCGGGCCGACGTTGGATGCGGTTTGCATCCGTCGGGCCCGCCATGGCGTGCGTGACCAGGGTGTCGACAATCCGAGGATCGACCTTCAGGATCAACGAACGCATCACGAGCTCATTGAGCGCCAGTTCGCGATTGAGCGTGGTCAGGTGCTTGCTGTCGAGCTTGAAGTACGACAGCCAGTACGTCCCTTTGCGTTGGCCATTGATCGGGTAGGCCAAGCGACGCTCTTCCCAGAGGCGATTGACCAGCATCGAACCACCGAGCTTCTCGATCGCCGAGGCAATCGAAGCGCCGGCCGCCCCGGGATCACGGGCGTAGCGGTTCGAGTCGAAAATGTACATCCCTTCGTAAACGTGCTCAGCCAAGGTAGGCTCCTTTCGGCATTCTTTCCGTCAATTGTATCGATTCATGCAGGCCGCGATACCCTCACGGGCCCAGGTTTCGACGGCGTCGGCGGCTCGCACCACCGTCTCGTCGATCACTCCGCGTTCGAGCGAGTTGAACTTGCTCAGCACGAAGTCGGCAGCCACCCAAGCCGAGGGCACCGGACCAATCCCCACACGCAATCGCGGAAACTCTTCCGTTGCGATCGCGCGGATAATGTCTTTCAATCCGTTCTGACCACCCGACGAACCCTTGCTGCGGACCCGCAGTTGTCCGACCGACAACGCGAAATCGTCGCAAATCACGAGCAAATCGTCGTTGGTCACCTTGTAATAGTCACGGGCCAGCACGACGCTAAAACCGCTGCGGTTCATGAACGTCTGCGGACACAGCAGCACGCTGCGTTCGCTGCCGATCAGGGCGTCGACAATCTCGCCCTGAAAAGCCGACTTGGGTCGATTGCCGCTGGCCCAACGACGAGCCAGTTCAGCCACCACTTCAAAGCCGACGTTGTGTCGCGTTCCCTCGTACTTGCGGCCAGGATTACCCAGCCCCACCACGAGTTTCATGCCGCAAGCCTCGCATTCAGGCCGCAAGCTCGGCCAAGGTGCCGATCGTTACCGACCCGCGCCGTTGGCTCAACTCACAATTCCACGTAACCTCATTCACAATCAGCACTTGCTTACTCTTCCTCAGCCGCCGCTTTCTCCTTGCGGATCAGCTCGGGCTGCTCGCCGCCGGTTGCTCCTGCATCGGCCGAGGCCTCCTTCGGCTTGACGCAGTGCACGATCGTCAGATCGGCGTCATCAACCAGGGTCGCACCCGTCGGCAGATCGATCTTATCGGCGTTCAAGTGACCGCCCAGCTTGAGGCTGTCGATCTTGAGCGTGACCTTGTCCGGAATGGCGATCGCGGCGCACTCGATTTCGATCTCGTGCACGATGTGCTCGACGACACCGCCGTCTACCGAGCCGGCGGCGACACCCTTCAACTCAACCGGCACGCGAACTGTCACGCGCTCATCGGCCGAGACCCGAGCCATGTCGATGTGCAACACCGTGGTGCCGTAGGTGTCCCATTGCAGCTCGCGGATCATCGCCTTGTCTTGCACCGCGCCGGCCAAGTCGACCACGCGAGCCCCGTGACGAATCACGCTCATCACGTTGTCGATCTTGCATTGCAGGTTGAGCGGCTGCTGGCCGTGACCATACAGGTTGGCCGGGACCATGCCCGCGGCGCGAAGCCGTTGGGCGTTGATCGAACCGGTTTTCGCACGACTCTCGACATTCAATTGCTCGGACATGGACCGACCTCGGCAACGATATTTGGGGTGCCCGAGGCGGCGACAATCGCGGCCACGGCACGAACTAAGCCAGAATATGGGAAACGCTCTATTGTGCAGATTTGAAAGTGAAACGCAACCCAGGGGTCGGCGGAATTTACGGGCTGCGAAGGACGCCGGTTCACCGCGACCAGCCGTGACGCAAACCGATTGGCCGTCACGAGTTGCACGCCAATCCGGCAAAGTCGCCGTGATCGCTCAGGCTGAAACGCCGACGAGGATCACGCCTGTCACAGCGGACAAGCGTCATCCTCGCTAGCAATGTCGCAAAAGGCGGCTCTCGGCAGCTCAAAGATCAGCTGCCGGCCGAGCCGTCGAGGCCCAAGCCCCGCGAGCGATACGAGTCGGTCAAGCTCGGCACCTCGTTCGTCGGTGTCTTGAACGCGGGTGCCTTGTAGCCGTCACGCGTCGGCAGATAGCTCTTCGCCGCAGGGATCGCGGGAGCCGGCGCGGTTGTCGCCGCGGTCGAAGTTTTCGGCTGGCCGTTGATCTCGAGATGGATCGGCTTCGGCAGCACGTTCGGGGTGGAGATGTTCACGGGGACTTGATTCGGCGGGGTGACGGTCGTCACGGGCACAGTCGGGGCGAGCGTCGAGCTGACCGCCCGGGGTGCTGCGGTGGTCGGGCTTGGCTCCTTGGCTCCCTTGAGGGAGGCGAAGCGATTGGCGGTCGTTGTGGCGACCGGATCCGTGTTCGTCTTGAGCACCGGCGGGGCGACAGCAACCGGCGTCGACGGCAGCTTCGGCGTAGTCGGCGTCACACCCTTGGGCAACACGGACGGAGTGGTAATCGAACCCGGAAACCGAACCGCATCCGGCTCAGTGGCCAAGGTCTTCGCAGTCGGCTTGGCATCGGTCACCGTGGCCGATTGGTTCGCCGCGACCGAGTTCCTGTCGACGAACGATGCTTGACGCACGCTGTCACTCGCCATGGCGGGAGCTTGGGTCGGCTGTGAAGTCGCGACTTTCGTCGGCTCGGCCGCTTTCGGCAACTTGGGGACCAAGTCGGAAATCAAAGCTTGGCTCGATGGCGCCGGTTTGCCGACGCGTTGAGCCGCCGGAAATGCCGAGTTGACTGAGTTTTGCGTCGTCGGATAGGTCGGCGAATGCGTGGCACTCGGCAGGTTCGCCGGAGTTTGCTGGACCGGAACCGGTTTCACCATCGGCAATCGAGTCGGTTGCTCCGGCATCGCATTCGGAGACGCACCCGCCACCGGGCCGCGTTCGCCGGCGGGCGACAAGTCGCTATGTCCGGCTGTCACGACCGCCGAGCGGAATGTTTGCGGAGTTGGCGACGCGACTTGGACCGGGTTCGCCGGCAACACGGTGGCGGGCACCCCATGGTTCGCCGCCACGGACGACGCATTCCGTTGGCTCGGCAAGAGCGGAGCGCTCGGCGACATTGTCACCGACGACGTTCGGCTGGTGTTCATCGGACTGGTGCTCGACAGGTTGCCGCCGAGCGACGAGGGCTGACCGAGCGTGACCTGCGGAGCATCCGTTTTCTTCGCGGCAGTCACGTTCCGGTCGGTCGACCATTTCATCTCGGCCGGCAAACTCGGAACGAGGTTCGCAACCACGGCGGGAGCGGCGATCTGCTTAGCCACGGGTTTCGGCAGCGACACGCCAGGCACAACCGGCGCGGGCGATACCGTGCTGGCGAGTTCCGGCACAAGCGTCGTGGTCGGTTGACTCAGTGGCGCTACGACGGGTTTGACACTAGGCACGGGCGTGGCAACCGGCGTCGGCGCGACGATCGGAGCACTGGCTACTGCGGCGGGCGCGGGTGCGATTGGCGTCGGCGAGACCGGCGGAGTTTGCGACGTGACTGTCTTCGCTTGATCGGCCCAAGGCGAGACCGACTGCGTCTCGAAACGCCGGGTCGAAACTCCCGTCTTGGCCACGCTGTTCGCGGCCGGAGCCGAGTTCCCAGCCGGCGGCAAAGTCGTTGCTGGCGAAGGAGTTACCGCAGACGGCGTGGTTGCCGCGACCTTGGTGATCGGCTGTGCCGGCTCGACAACCTGGGCGACGAGCGCGTCGGCCTTTCCGGGCGCGGCCGGAGCGGTGCTCTGGGCGATGCTCTTTTCCGCAGCGTTCTTGTTGGCCTGCGCCTTCGTGGCGTCGTCGAACGCTTTGGCGACTTGGATCAGACCTTCGGCGGCTCGTTCGTTTTTCTCGTCGCTGCCGAGCGCTTTCAGATAATGCTGCCGGGCTTGATCGAGATAGCGGTGCTGAGCGTAGACATACGCCATGTTGGTGTGCGCCTGCGACGAGTTGCCCGTCTTGGCAAACGCCTTCATCGCGTCGTCAAACTTGCCCTGCTGTCCGAGCGCGAGACCGAGATTGTTCTGGGCCGCGGTGTATTGCGGATCCATGGCAATCGCTTTGCGGAAGCACGACTCGGCCTCGGCCAAGTTGTCCATCAGATAGTAGTTGTAACCCATGTCGTTGAGCAGCTCGGCCGACGGCGTCTGCACGCGGCTGGCTTGCACGAAGCGCTCGCTGGCCTCGGCGTAGTCGCCCCGCTTGGCCGACATGACCGCCAGACGATGCAAGGCCGATTGCTTGATCGGCGCGTTGCGCGTGCTGGCCAGCATTTGATAGATGTCGTGGGCTTGCTTGGTTTGCCCGTGCCGCTCGCACAGCCGGCCGTAGGCCAGTTTGGCGTCGAGCTTCGGTGTCCCCGCAATCCATTGCGGCATCATCGACGAACCTTGCTGGTTCATCGAGGCACAACCGCTCAGCGGCAACACGGCAATCATCCAGGGAGCGATGAAGCGTCGAATGCTTTGTTTCATGACCAAGAACCTCAATTTGACTTCACAACCAAGTCGCCACGGGAATGCGACTCGAACTAGAAGAACCCACCACCGCCGAATCCACCGCCGCCGCCCCCCAACCCACCGCCGCCACCAAAGCCGCCGAAACCACCGCCAAATCCGCCGCCGCGGGTGTTGATTTGGTTGTAGCCGCGCTCGTAAGCACGTTCGGCGTGGTCGCCCGTGATGCCGTTGGTGTAAGACTTCGAAACGACGACACGATCCTCGGCGTCTTTGATTTCCATTGCCACCAGCGCCTTGACCACAACTTCGCGGCGCTGATTGTCGAGGTCGGGATTGACGTGAATCGGATACTTGTGCTTGGTCGTGGCCTTGGCCGAGGTCGTGCTGCGCTCGATAATCACCGGGTACGGCGCACCCTCGCTCAGACGCATGGCGATTTGCTTGATGTGATCTTCGCCGAGCGTGTTGAGTCGCACGCCATTGGGGGCGAACTCGTGTTGATAGATCACGAAGTTCGACGCATCGGCGTTGTCGACCTGCTTTTGCCAGAAGTCGTCGCTGATGGTCCCCAAGACCGGCTTGGTCCGGGCGTAAGCGTCGGCCCCCGGCCGGCGGCGACCACACAACGGGCCGCAGCCGCAACCTGCCAAGCTGCCTGTGAGCCAAGCGGCTCCCAGGCTCAGCAGCAATCGCCGCGTGAGCAGCGGATTTTCGATCGGTTGTCGTTCCATGACAGTCTCGGGTCCGTGTTCGAGGTCAAAGGTCACCCCTGCGGGCACATCGCGGATCGGGGTTACTCGGAAAAACCGTGCGCTCCGGTGACATAGAAACTCTCGCATCGCTGGTAGCCCGCGTCCGATTTCGCCGCGCGAATCCGTTCGCGTTGGGCCTCGGTCCGCATCGCGTGATACACCGTGCTCCGGTGATGCTGCTCGGGCATCCCTTCGATCGCCCCGAGCATGTAAAAGTCAGCCGGGCTCGGCTCGGTCACTTCCATACCGGGCAGCAGGTGCGGCAACTGCTCTTGTTCGAGCGGATGTACCAGTTCGGGACTCACGAGCACCAGCAACTCGGTCTCGTTGCGCTGCACGCTCTTGCGGCTAAACAGCACGTTGAGCACGGGGACATCGCCCAGAATCGGCACTCGGGTGCTCGAGCCTTGTTGTTCGTCTTGCAGCAATCCGGCGATCGCGAGCCACTGGCCCACGCGGATGTCGACCGTCGTTTGAGCCGAACGCGTAGTGAGCCCCGGGATACCGTTGACCGCATTCTGCTGGTTGAGCGTGCTGAAGGTAGGCGTCACTTGCAGGCGGATCAGATCCTTGTCCACGAGCGTGGGGGTGAACAGCAACTGCGTGCCGAAACCTTGGAACGTCGTCGTAGCCGCTCCGATCCCGTTGACGCCGACCGCGGTCGGGACCGCGAATTGACCACCGGCGATGAACGAGGCGGTTTGACCGTTGAGGGTGACCAGGTTCGGCTCGGCGAGGACCTTCGAGTGCCCATTCGAAGCCACGGCTCGCAGGAACAGACTCAAATCGCCGCCACTGATAATCGCCGTCAGATTGGCACCTGTGCCGAGGTTTGAGTTCGCGATCAAACCTGGGGTGTTCATGTTGAAATTCGCGCCCAGCTCACGCATCGCTGTGCGACTGAGTTCGGCAACTCGCACACGCAACAGAATCTGGTGCTCGTGCGGAACTTTGAGCATGTTGATCACGCGGCCCGAGCGATTGGCACCGCCCGGAATACCGTTGTCGAACCCGCCCAAATCGGCGTTCCCGGCGACACCATAGCCACCGCCCGCGGCACCACCGCCACCGCCGGTGTTATTGGTGCCGGAATTGTTGCCCGAGTTGGTTTGCCCGCGCACGATCTGCAAGATGCGGCTGGCGTCCTCGGCGTCGCGTGCCTGACCACGCAGAATCACCTTGTCGGCGACCGGAATCAGCTGGATGCTGCTGTCCGGGAACATTTCGTTGATCCGCTGCTCAAGCTCCTGATAGCTGCGGGTCAAGTCGTCCCACAAACCCGCGTCAGGCGACACGATCACGAGGTATCGCAGCAGTTCTTGTTGCTCGGCCGGATCGCCGAACCACAACGTCAGCGTCGTCTCGCCGTGCCGCAGACCGATGATCTCGAACTCGGTCGGAGTCAGTTGCGTCACCTCGGCATAGACCGGGTCGCTCACACTGACACGACTGACGGGCTTCTTGGTCCGCAACAGTTTCGAGCGATTCGGCCGCACCTCGAGCTTCAACTCGGGGTCGATCATCTCGGCAATCAGGTTGCGTTCTTTGGCCTTATTCTCTTCCGTCGGTTGGATATCCGCACCGCGGTTCTGCATGAGCAACGCAATTCGCGCCATCCGGTCTTGTTCCGAGCTGGGAGGAGCTGGCGGCGCAGCGCTGTCGGGCTTCGCGGCGGAAGCGGCAGGCGGCGCAACCGGGCCGAGCTGGAGCGTCGATCCCTGTTGGGCCGACGCTGCTAGCGGCAGAGCGCCGATCACGACCCCGGCGATCCAGCGTTGCCATGTGCGGCTTCGTGAACGGGCAGTGAGCGTGAACATCCGAGTGATCCGGTGGCAAAGTTTCGATGGTTTCGGTGCCTGCGCGATTGATACGCATTTACCGCCTAACAGCTATTTCGGATCGTGACGGAAGATTCGTTTAGGTAAACTTGTCCGGTCATAGCGGTTTTACCCGTTGTGCCGATTACATCAGCTGCAAAGCAGGCACTGCTGGCGGCCCAAAGTGATAAGATTGTGCGGCTATTTCGCTTGTCCCCTCCTTTAGAGCCGTCATGTCACACGCTCCGCGACTGCTTTACGAATCGGGCCCGTGTTTTGTGTTCTACAAGCCGGCGGGCCTTTCGACCCAAGCGCCCCCGGGCATCGATAGCGCCGAGGTGCAGATCAAACAGTGGCTCCGCGATCGCGAGCAAAAGCCGGGCAACGTCTATCTCGGCATGCCGCACCGGCTCGACCGACCCGTGTCGGGCGCGCTGTTGGTGGCGCGGCATGTCCGCGCCTGCCGCCGACTAAGCGAGCAATTCGAGGATCGCACCGTGCGCAAAATCTATTGGGCGTGCGTCGCGGGCATCGTCGAACCCGCCGAGGGCCGCTGGATCGACTGGCTCCGTAAGATTCCCAGTCGAGCGCATGTCGAGGTGGTCGATCGCGATCACGCCGAGGGTCAGGCGGCGATTCTCAACTATCGCACTCTGGGAGCGACGCAGAACCGCACGTGGCTCGAAATCGAACTTGAGACCGGCCGGACGCACCAGATCCGCGTGCAAACCGCTTCGCGCGGCTGGCCAATTCTCGGCGACGCTCAATACGGCTCGGCAACTTCCTTCGGCCCAGCGACCGACGATCCCCGCGCCCGCGCCATCGCGCTGCACGGTCGGTCACTCGAATTTCGTCATCCGATGACACAAGAACCGCAGTCGGTCGTGGCTCCGTTGCCGGTGACGTGGCGCGAGCTTGAACTGTCCGTCGGAACCGATGAGTACATCGATCCGCAGTAAGGGCAAGTAATTTTCAACACGGAGAACACGGAGTTCA
>JAEUIL010000645.1 GCA_016794255.1 Planctomycetaceae bacterium
CATCATTGACGCCGTCGCCGACCATTGCGACTCCTCCATACTGGGCCAATTGCTTAATGAATTCAACTTTCTTAGCAGGCATCAAGTCTCCCCAGGCTTCGTCGAGCCCCAATTGTTTGGCAACCGCTCCCGCTACTTGTTGATTGTCGCCCGACAACATGATCAGCCGCTGCACTCCTAACGAGCGCAACTTGACGATCGTTGCCGAAGCCCCTGCACGCGGAGTGTCCATCAGCCCGAGCACACCCAAATATTGATCGGCGTAACGCACGATCATCGTGCTCCTGCCTTGAGATTCGAGCAATCGTACTTGTTCGCGTTGAGCAGCGGGAAGCGGCGGCCCATTGATCTCTAGAAACAACTCGTGATTTCCGATGACGACCTGTTGGCCCTCGATCTGGGCCTTGATGCCGCGGCCAGTGATACTTTGCAGATCGCGAGCCTGGGGTACCGGAAGCTTACCGAGCCGTTCGCGCCCTCCCTGGACGACAGCTGCCGCAAGCGGGTGATCGCTGAGTACTTCCACGGCGATCACCACACGCAACAACTCATTCACCGTGACGCCGTCTGCGGCCAGTACATCCAGCAGTTTTGGCTTGCCTTGAGTAAGCGTCCCCGTCTTGTCGAAAGCGATGGCGTGGAGCGCTCCTAGGCTTTCCAGAGGGCCGCCGCCCTTCACCAGCACTCCGCCACGCGCAGCACGTGCCACACCGCTCAAGACAGCACTAGGGGTCGAAATGGCCAGCGCACAGGGGCTCGCCGCCACGAGTACCGCCATCGCCCGATAGAACGATCGACTGAACGGCTCGTCGATCAGCACCCAAGCGAATAACAACAGGGTCGTAAATAACAACACTGCTGGCACGAAGTAACGCTCGAACTGATCTGTGAATCGTTGCGTGGGAGACTTCTGCGTCGCGGCTTCTCGCACCATCTTGACAACACGCGCGAGTGTGCTGTCTGCGGCGGCTCGAGTGACATAGACTTCCAATGCCCCGCTCTGATTGATGGTCCCGGCGAACACGCGATGTTCGGCAGCAACTTGCTCGAAGTCCTTAACCGCTTGAACTGCGTCATCGACAGAGCGCTTATCTACCGGCATGCTTTCACCAGTGATTGGCGCCTGATTCACGCTGCTGCTACCTTGGATTACCACCCCATCAGAAGGAATGCGCTCGTTTGGCTTAATGATCGCAACGTCGCCGGGAATGATTTCTGCTAACTTTACGATCCGCAATTCGCCATCACGTCGGACGAGAGCCGATGGCGGTGCGAGTTCCCCCAGCGCCTCGATCGCGTGTTTTGCTCGAGACATCGCATGGCGTTCGAGTGCATGCCCGATACTGAACAAAAACAACAGCAGGGCACCCTCGAACCAATTGCCCAAGGCTGCGGTGCCGATAGCCGCGACCAACATGAGAAAGTCGATCTCGAACCGACGTGCTCGCAAGTTTCCCCACGCCTCGTGGGCGATACCGTAGCCGCCACAGAAGTAGCTGGCAATCCAGGCCGATGTGGCGGTGACGCTGTCCTGGGGCACCCAGCGCGTCGTCAGCAAGCCTAGGGCCAATAGTGTACCGCTACAGGCCGCCAAAAGTAACTCACCTTTGGTTCCATTGCTGCCGCCATGTTCGTGGCCATTTACTTCCTCACGGGTATGATCCGGCGATCCGGGTGGCGATTTCTGGGCAGCAACCTCCACGATCTTCTCCTCGACTAAGGTGATCCCAGCGTTTGCGACAGCCGCCAAGACTGTGGATTCTTGCAATTTCTGCCGGTCGAACTCCAAGTGAACTATGCCGCTCGGCGACACGTCGACTCCTGTCATGCCGTCGAGCCGTTGGAGTAGGGATTCGGCCGTGCGTGCTTGACGCGGATGCATCACGACTGCTTGCAGCAACAGATGCCCATAGCGACGATCCAGTTCGGCGCCGGTGAGATGGACAAGACGGCGCACCTCGGCAACAGTGACTCGGCGCGGATCGTAGTGCACGCAGTACTTACCGCTTGACGAATGTGACTGTTCCATCTTATGTACGAACTCGATGCCCTCCTTGGCTTGTAGGTGGTTTACGAGGCGTTGTACGCACGCATCGCGCTCTGCCGGCACACTGGGCAACTCCAATCCAAGTTCGACTTGCGTTCGACGAGTCATTCTTAGCTCCGTTTAAAGCGTTAAAGCGAGCGAGAAGAATCCGTGTTGCCGCCGCAAGCCACATCGCAGACTTGAATAGTACGACGCTGAAAACAGTGCTTCGGAACGTCTAGCGTCCGACGTTCGCAGAGTGCAATCGCTTACGGCCACTCATCACTCGATATGCAACGCATAATCCATGGAAATGGCTTCAAAAGGCTGCCAATTCAGGTGACTAATTATCCCTAACGACGGTTGAGAGGCGAGATGTGAGAAACAAACCAGTCCAGATCGTCGCACCTAGTGGTGTGACGAAAGGATTGACTGCTCGCCGGTCATTCGTACCGCAATGTCGATCGTGCGACGGTCACGAGCGACTGAACGCAGAACCTGACGATTGACCAATCTCCATGCTT
>JAEUIL010000850.1 GCA_016794255.1 Planctomycetaceae bacterium
GTGCAATTGGCCGGCGGAAATTTCAACGTAAGTGAGTCGGTCGGCACCGTACCGCTGAGTGTCACGCTCTCCTCACTCGCGCCAACCGCCGTCACGGTGCCGATCGTCGTGAGCGGCTCGGCCGATGGCCAAGATTATCGACTCAGCACCACGACCGTCACGATTCCCGCCGGTCAGACCCGGGCGATCTTCACGCTCAGCGTGACCGACGATCAACTGGATGAACTGCCCGAGACGCTCACGATTCAACTCGGCACTCCGACCGGCGGCGAACTGGGCACGAACAGCGCGCTGACCGTCACGATCGACGACAACGATCCCGTGCTGAGTTTCGCCCGTAACACCGACACCACCAGCGACGAGAACGGCACGATCACCGTGATTGCGCGGAGCTTGTCGCCAGTGATCGCCGATCTGACCGTGCCATTCACCAGCTACGGCCGCGCGACGCTTGGCGTCGATTACACGCTGTCGGCGAATGCGTTCCAGTTCGTGGCCGGTTCGAGCACGGCAGCCGTCACGCTCACGATCCTCGACGACGCCGTGGTCGAGTCGAGCGAGGCGGTCACGCTCAGCTTGCAACCGCCGCCGAACACTTCGCTCGGCAGCCCTGGCTTGTACACGCTCTTCATCAGCGACAACGACACGCCGCCGGCCGTGGGTCTCGACCTGAACGGTCTCGTCACCGGCCAAGACTTCTTGAGTCCGGTCGGTGATTTCGTCGAAGATGCGGCGGCGCTGGTCATCGTCCCCAACGCGACCGTCGTGCCGCCCGGCGTGCAGACGCTCACGTCGATCACCGTCTATCTCGAGTCGGCCCCCAACGGCGCGGCAGAGTTGCTGAGTGCGGTGAATTTCGGCGGCGCCACGACCACAGCCTACAACCCGACCACGCGTGCGTTGACGATCAGCGGCGGCTCGACGAGCGATCAGCAGGCGGTGCTTCGTTCGGTAGCGTACCAAAACAGCTCGCAGAACCCGATGTCGGGCGGCCGGTTCATCACCGTGACCGCCAACTTCAGCGCTTCGAGCGAGAGCCGCCGTCGCAAGTTGAACATCACTCCGGTCGACGACGCGCCCGTTGTCACGATCACCGCTGGCAGCGTGCCGTATATCACCGGCAACTTGCCGGTCCTCGTCGACAGCGGCATCGCGCTGACGGACATTGAAAACAATCGCTTGGTCCGAGCCGAGGTGACAATCACCGACGCCGAGAGTGGCGATCTGCTGTCGCTACCCAGTCCGGTCGCGGGCTTCAAGGCGACTTACGCCGGTTCTACGCTCACCATCACCGCGACCGCCGGCACGGGCAACCTCGCTGCGTTCCGCAGTGCCTTGTCGCGTGTGCAATTCTCGACCACCACGCTGGGCGACGGCGCGCGGAGCGTGTCGTTCGTCGTGACCGACACCAGCGGCTTGGCGGGCGTCGCCGGGGCGACGAGTGCTCCCGTCGTTCGCGCGCTCACCGTGCAGTCGCCGCTCTTAGTCGCCGCGAGTCCGCTCACCTCGGCTGCCGCGAATGAATCGTTGACGTCATCACAACTAGCGCCACTGGTTCACGAATCCCTGGCCCGTTGGGAATCGGCCGGGGCCACGGCCGCGCAGTTGAACGTGCTTCGCGCCGCGACGATCGAGATTCGCGACCTCAGCGATCCGCGCACGCTCGCGCTCGCCGGTGGCAACACGATCGTGGTCGACACCAACGCCGCCGGTCGTGGTTGGTTCGTCGACAGCACGCCGACCACTGACGAAGAGTTCACAGTCCCGCTCTCGACCTCCGCCGCGCGTGCCACATCCGGTCCGGCGGTCGAGCGTGTCGATCTCCTAACCACCGTCATGCACGAGTTCGGCCATCTGCTCGGTCTCGACGATCACGCCACGGACGATCTGCTCGGCAAGTCACTTCCGCTCGGCACGCGCCGCACCCTCACCGCCGCGGAGTTGAATCAGTACTTCTCACATGTCGGGTAATATCGTGCGCAAGAAAGTTTGAACAGTCTTTCTTGAGTTGCCTTTGTCGTTCGGTGATTGGTTACAAGTCTCGCTTGCTCGGCTACATCCTGCGAAAATGTCGTAAGCGTCCGGTGGGCCGCGTAGCTCAGTTGGCTTTCCAGCGGTCGGGCAGCAGGGCGCGAAGTTCGCTGGCGGATGAGGACGAACTGGCCGAGATCAGCGGCAGACGCGTGAAAATGTCGTAAGCGTCCGGTGGGCCGCGTAGCTCAGTTGGCTTTCCAGCGGTCGGGCAGCAGGGCGCGAAGTTCGCTGGCGGATGAGGACGAACTGGC
>JAEUIL010000652.1 GCA_016794255.1 Planctomycetaceae bacterium
AATGCCGAAGTGACCGCGTCCCAGAGCGTAGTCTTCTTCTTCCAAGGCGAGGGTGCCGAGCAGCTGGTGGGCCGCGAGCAGATCGCTGCAACCCTGTAGCAGCCAGCGCAGTTCCTCGATCGCACAGTCCAACTCGCCGATCGCGATCATCTCTTCGACTTCCGCCAAATCGTCGGCCCGGTCGGCCACCGCGGACGGATACTGCAATCGCCACGCGCCGGGTCCTGCCGCGACGATCCGGATGTCGGTCCGCGGTCGACGTGCCGAGGCGGGGGGGGCGGGGTGACGGTGGGGGCGTTTGCGGGCCAAGGGGGTGAATCTCGAGTGCTGCGATTGCCGGCGCGGACGATCGAGCCAATGTATTCGCTCGTGCCAGGGCTGTCACGTGCCCCCGATCGCAACACGTCACACCAGCTTCACCGAGCGGGAAGCGTGAGCCTTCCTCGCGACGCTTGTGCGTTTTGAAACGCTGTGCTGGACCGTGTTTCGTGACTGCGGTATCATGGGTAAGAATTGATGGATACGGGACTGTTCGCGTATTTCTTGGGAGGAACCTTCGTCATGTTACGTTCTCTTGCGTCGAGCTTGGCGTTGATCGCGTGCTTGGTGTTGTCGGCCACGGCGGTTGAAATCCGCGGCGACTACATCGAGTCGCGCACCTGCGATATCTACACCGGTCCCTGCTTTGCCAACAGCGAGTCGACGCTGACCGGCAAGACCGCCGTCATGGCGTGGAAGATCGATCAGGGCCAGCATCAGGGCGTCGATCTCGCCGGCCTCAAAGTCGTGATGGCGATCAAGGCGTCCAATACGCTCGCGATCGGCGGCGGCATGAAGATCGATCCCGGTCCGGCCCGCGCCGTGATTCTGGTCGACGCTCGGGCCAACACCGAGCAGCGTGCGGCGCTCGAGTCGTTCGCTCGTGAACGCTCGGGACGTTATGGCACCGATGTCGTTCGGGTCGATGCCGTGCCCATCGAAATGCAAGTCGATCACGTCGACATGGCCGCAAACTTGACCGCCGGTCGCGAAGTGAAGCTCGCCACCCGCAAGCTCGCCAAGATCGATCAATGCTGCACTAACGAAGTGATTTACTATCCGCCGCTCGCCAAGGTCGACAACTACGAAGCGGCCTATGCTCTCGACGCCGGTTTCCTCGGCCGCGGATTGGGCGTTCGCTGGGAGAACCCCGGCACACGCAGCGCGTTCCTGGCGACCTTTGCCCACTAAGTTGACGACGCGACTGATTCGTCCCACGTCGGGTGAAAACATTCCAAGCACCGGTCGAACCATCGGCCGGTGCTTGTTTTTTGCCCCGCGGCAGGCGTCGAACTATACTAGAGAGCCCTGCGGGGAATGACGAATGTCGAAAACGGAATGACGAAGGAATGACGAATGCTAAAGCTCGAATGACGAATCCAGTTTCGACATTCGTCATTGGTCATTCTTTCGGCATTGGAACTTCGACATTCGTCATTGCCCGGCCCCACCTTCCCGCTTGAATTCCCCTCTCAGAAAGATAAGCACCATGTTTCGTTCGCTTGTTTGTTCGTCGCTGCTGTTGATGTCTTCGCTCACGTTGGCGGCCGAGTACCGTGTCGAACCGCTGAACGAGCCCGCCCCCGGCGACGGCATCTCGGCCGAGGTCGCGGCGCAACTCGCCCCCAACGGGTACAAGATCATGAGCGGCACCCGGACACTGTGCGAAGTGTGGCTCACGAAGCAATGGCCGGTCAACGCGGCGTTCAAACCGTCGAACACGTTGCTCTATCCGTTCGAGTTCGGCCAGCTGATGGGCGTGGTCAACTATCGCCGCAAGGGCGAGGACTTCCGCGGCCAAGAGATCGAAAAAGGGGTCTACACGCTCCGCTTCGCGTTGCAGCCCGAGGATGGCAACCATGTGGGTACGAGCGACACGCGTGACTTCTTTGTGTTGCTCAAAGGGGCTGACGACAAGCAGCCCGCCAATCTCACCAAGGAATCGCTCTTCAAGCTCAGCGCCGCCGCGGCGGGGACCACGCATCCGGCGATGCTCAGCTTGCTCGCGCCTGGCAAAGATACGTCGCTGGCCGTCGAGAACGACGAGGCGAAAGAATGGTCGATCTTGCGGGTCGGCGGCAAGACAGCCACCGGCGAGCAACCGTTGCGCGTGGTAATCGTCGGCAAGGCGGCCGAGTAGTTTCCCTCACGTACGAGTTGCCCTCGATGACGAAACTCACCACGCTCGGCTGGCTCGTCGCGATTCTGTGTTGTGCGGGTCTAACCATATTCGCGCCGTCGTTTGCCGACGACAAATCGCCGCTTGCGCCCGCCGCGCCGGCTGCCGCCGAGGACGCGCGTCCGCTCGAATCCATTCGCGGCCGGATCGTGTGGTGGGGCGAGGCACTCAAGCGGCGTCACGGTATCGTCAGCGACGCCGATGCGATGAAATCGCTGATTGCGCTCGAAACACCCGCTGGCGAGTTGATCCCGCTAGTGAAAGATGCTCGCGGCCGGGGTTTCTCGATCGATCCGCGTTTGCACAAGTTCGACTACGAGTTGCTCGTGCGGCGGTTTCCCGGCGTCGCCGCGGCGCAGGTCGTGCGCGTCTACACGTTCCACGATGGCAAGAAGTACGAGTTCGACTATTGGTGCGATATCTGTGCGATTCCGATGTACGAACTCAAGGATTGCGAATGCTGCCAGGGTGAGATTCGCTTTCGCGAACGATTGATGGGGCCCAATGGGCCGGGGGCAGAACGCAATCCGGGAGAAGCTCGATGAGCCGCGAGCAGGACGAGATTTGCGAGATCGCGATCGTCGGCGATCTCACCGAGACCGAAAGCGACATCAGTCAGAAGCTACTCGACGTTCCGCCCGGCGGCGCGTGTCTGTTGTATTTCGACTCGCCTGGCGGCAATCCGTACGCGGGCTTGGCTTTGATGTCGCTCATTCTGCTGCGCAATCTCGACGCCACGGGCGTGGTCATCGGCGAGTGTTCTTCGGCCGCGTTGTGGCCCTACGCCGCTTGCCGCCGGCGAATGGTCACGGCCCTGAGTGTGCTGCTGTTTCATCCGATGAAGTGGCAGAGCGGTGAGAACGTCGGTCTGCCCGAGGCTCGCGAGTGGGCCCGGCATTTCGGCGTGCTGGAAAGCGAGATGGATCAACTGCTAGGTCGTTTGCTCGGCGCGGATCCAGCGCTGATTCAAACTTGGATGCAGCCCGGGCGTTACGTGAGCGGCACCGAGATGGTCGATCACAAGCTGGCCGAGTTGATCGACTTTCAACCGCTCGCCGCGATTGCACCACGACCGCGCAAGCCGCTCAAACGCAAGCGTCCGAAATCATAGTATCCATCACGCTCCGCGTGATGGGCGTGGGTGACGATACTGCGGACAACTGCTCGATTTTGCGGAGTTTTTTGAGCCGCTCATCACGCGGAGCGTGCTGGATACTATGGGTTACTTCGCTTTCCAATGGCCTTGCAGCTCGGTGATGAGTTGCTTGAACTGCGGCTCGCCGTGCAGCGTTTTGAAGCCGCGATCCCGTTGCAGCCGCCGCGGACCTTGCTCGCCACGCTGCTCGCGTTCTTGCAACTGCGCGATCGCGAGTTTGATCTCGGCCGATCGAGCGTCGCCGGTCAGCACCTCGGCGCGAAGGGCGTGAATCAACGCCGCGGTGAGAAAATCAGAATCGTTCTTGCGATTCGTGTTCTCGACACTCGTGCCATCGTCGCGTCGCTCGCGCATCACTTCCTGCAAGCTTGCCTCGGCCGCGGCTAGGGCGGTGGTCACCTGCGATTCGTTCTTCGCCTCGCGATAATACTTCGCCAAGATCACGTGCGTCTCGGCCAGGGCGCTATGAAAGCGAGGGTTGTTCGGGTCATGGGCCACGAGCTCGGTGAAGATCTGCTGCGCGCCGAACGCCAACGGGGCCGCGTTATCGTGCTGACCGAGATCGATCAGGATATCGGCCGCGCTGTTGTGCGTACCGCCGAGATCAACACGGTAGTCGATGTTCGCCGGGTTCTCGCCCACGATCACGGTCTGCAATCGCCGCGCACGTTCCGAGTAATCCAAGGCCATCCGCAATTGCTCGGGATCGTTCTCGGGTCGCTCGGGGTCGCCGTACTCGGCATAGACATTCACGAAGTTGTTGTAAGCTCGGGCCAACTGAAACGAGCGTTCCCAGTTGTTGGGCCGTTCCGAGTGCAGCTCTTCGCGGAGCTTCAACGAATCATCGTAACGCTGGCGAGCTTCCTTGAACTGACACAGCGATAGATACAAGTCGCCGAGCCAGCCGTCGCTCATCGCCAGATCGTGTCGATACTCGACGCCCAAGTCGCCCCGATAGCGGGCCACGAGTTCCTGGCGAATCCGTCGCGATTGCAGATACAAATCCTCGGCCGCGGCCAGTTGCGAGCGATTCCCTTCGAACGTCATCAACGTGGCCAGTTCGTGATACGCTTGGGCCAGCATTTGCTCGAACCGCGGCTCGGGATACCGGGCCGTCAGCGTCTTGAGTTGATCGACGGCCGAGTTCAGGTCGGCCCGCGAGCTGTCATAGCGCCGCGCATCGCGCAGCGCGATGCCGCGATTGATGAGCAGCATGGCATATTCGCCCTGCAAGTTCTGATCGTTCGCGGACGCCTCGATCAGCTTGCGGTATTGTCGCTCGGCTTGATTGAGCAGGCCCATGGTTTGCTCGAAGGGATGCGGCAGCCGCGCGATCTTGGCCGGCACACGGGCCAGGTTCAGATCCTGGGTTTCCTCGTGGAAATCGCGATCGACAATCGACTCGTACTTCTGCTGCAAGCGGAGCGAGGGGTTGAGATTCTCGTTGAGCCGCTGCGCCGAGTCGGCGGGGAACAGCGCCTCTTCGATCGCCATGAACGCCTGCTGACGACCGTCGCGCTCGTGCATGATCCGCTGCAAACTTTGCGACAGCAGCAGACTGGCAAGCACCGCCACGCCGAGCACCGAGGCCACGGCAATCGTCGCCGGCTTGTGATGCCGGGCAAACCACAGGATGCGGTTCAACGTCGAGTCGGCCAAGGCCGTCACCGGCGCGTCGGCCAACCAATGTTCGATATCCGAGGCGAGCGCTCGCGCCGAGGCGTACCGCTTCTCGCTGGTGAACATCATCGCTCGCAAGCAGATCGCTTCGAGCGGTCGCGGAATTCGCGGATCGAGCTCACGCGGCCGGGGAAACTCGCCCCGTTGCGCTTTGGCGATCGCTTCTTCGGTTGAGTCGGCCGTGATCGGCGGCGCGCCGGTCAACAAACAATACAGGACCGCGCCCAAGCTGTAGACATCGCTGCGCGGGCCGAGCGCTCCGAGCTTACCCAGCGCTTGCTCGGGACTCGTGTAGCCCGGCGTGCCAATGAACCGCCCCTCCTCGGCACCCGCCAATGGCCGCGGACGCTCGGCACCCACCGACGGTTCGTCGGACGAGATGTCGTGACGACGCGGATCAAACGGCAACGCCAAACCCCAATCGAGCACCATCACCTGACCATACTTGCCAATCTTGACGTTCTCGGGCTTGATATCGCGATGCAAGATCCCGCGGCTGTGGGCATAGTGAATCGTGTCGCAAACGTTGACGAACTGTTGCAGCAGCTTGCGCAACTCGACATCGCGTTCGCTGCGGTCCGAGACGTGTCGGTCGGCGTTGTGGTACTCGGTGATCCGATCACGCAGCAGCTCGCCGTGAATGAACTGCATCACGTAATACGGTCGGCCATCGTCGGTGCGTCCCAGCCCATAGACCGGCACGATGTTTGGATGCTCGAGACTGCACGTGACGTTTGCCTCGAACTCGAATTGCTCGCGGCGCTGTTGATCGTCGGCCAGATGCGGCTTGAGCTGTTTCACCGCTACGCGCCGGCGGGTCAGTAGCTCGTGCTGAACGCACAGCCAAATCTGACCCAAGCCCCCTTCGGCAAACAGCCGTTCGCGCGTCAGCCGGCTCACATGCCGCAGGCCGGACAGCTCATCGCCCGCGTCGGGCAAAAAGGCCTGCGTGCGACTGTCGTCGGGACTGTCCGACGGTGTCTTGCTTTCGTGTCGTGATGCGGAAACATCGGCCAGCGGCGGGGCTGCCGGACGCGCCACGGGACGCGACTCGCGCAGATTTGCGTTCTCGATCGAATCGACGAGCGCTTCGAGCAACTCTTCGTGCTTGGCGCTGAGGTAGCCGCGTTCGACGAGCACTTGGCCCAGCGTCTTGTGCGGATGATCGCGCCACGCCGACAGACTGGTGAGCAACGTCGCCCGATCGATCAGGCGCAGGTCGAGTGCCGCCAGACCGATCCGCAATTCGCGCGGGGCGTCGCTGGCCAGATCGGATTCGTCCGCGGGAAACGAAGAGCGTTGATCGGTGAACATGGGCGGCTCAGCGACGGTGGCAGGAGCGACGAACCAGGACCAGCAAGTTCGGGCGGGACGCTCGTCATTCTACCGGGTGAAATTCTTACCGTCGCGGGTGACGCCTCAATTTCTGTGCCCGTGTGAATCCCACTGCTGCCGCCGTCACGCCATTTGGAAGAGTTTGCCGATTTTCCCGAATAGCACGAGACAATTGGGGCCGCCCCACCGCGGAGTATCGGCTGAGTCCGGAGCTGCTATCGTCGCCGGATCTCGATCGAAAAGTCGGGATCGTCGCGATGGGCGAAGGCCGCCTCGTTGACGCGAGCATATGCTTTGGTCTGCTCGAACGTGCCGTGCTTGACGAGCAGGCCGCGATCATAGGCCAACTTGTCGGCCAAGCCCGGGAGCAAGATTTGATAGTTGTAGTGAATCTTGTTCGTCGCGATCTCGTTGACGTGATTGAGAATGTTGGTCGTGCAGTTGTTCGTGAGCGTGTGGTAGAACTCGGGCTCGTACCGAAGCTGGTTCGCACGGCGAAACACGCTGTGAAACAACGCACGCGATTGCTCGGGCGTGGCGACCGTGCGGTAGATGTAAACGTCGCGCAGCAATTGGTTCGTCGTCGTCCGAATCGCGTCGCGCTCGTCGGCCACGACGTACATTAGTTCGAACTGACGCACGAAACCGCCCGAGGTCGAGAACGCCTCGCCTTCTTCGCGACGAATCTCGACCGAGACGTCGACGAACTCTTTCCCCTCGAAGCCGAAAGCGAGCATCGTGTGCGCGAGCTCGGGGTGCTCGGCGAATGGCAT
The DNA here is from genome assembly GCA_016794255.1 of Planctomycetaceae bacterium. Taxonomy (GTDB): domain Bacteria; phylum Planctomycetota; class Planctomycetia; order Pirellulales; family PNKZ01; genus JAEUIL01. Next base: position 7,163 of record JAEUIL010000652.1, read on the forward strand.
CACGATGAAGTCGACCGAGTCGAGCTTGTCGAGATCATAGGTCCGATCGACATACTGCACGTCGAACTTGTCGGCCGTGCGGTAGTTGCAATTCCGCACGTTGCGAATCGTCGCTTGCGAACCGGTGATCTCGGCATACGGCAACCGGGCCATATCAGCCGCCCAATGGCGATCGTTCGACGGCGCCAGTGTCTTGCAACCCGTGGCGCTCGCGCAGCAGACAACGAGCCACACCCACATCACTAGACGCAGGCGCAGCACGAACACGCAGTGGTGGACCAACACGGGTCGCACGGGCAGTTTTTCCACACGGGGAGAAGATTTCCGCGGTGGTTCAATACCTGTCGCCGCAGCGTGAGGCAAGACGAGTCTGCTTTCTGGACGTTGCTAGCGTCGACCGGTACAATCGCCGACTTCGCAAAACCTGCCCTGCATAGAGGAGTCGCTAGCATGTCGGCCGAGCAACGTCTGGAAGCCTTGTTGAAGCAGCACAACTTGCAAATGCCGCCGGCTCCCAAGCCTGCCGGAGTCTACAAGCCGGTCGTGATCGTGGGTAATTTGGCCTACGTCTCGGGCCACGGACCGCTCAAGGCCGACGGCTCGATGATCACGGGCCGGGTGGGTGGCGATCTCGATCTGCAAGGGGGCTATAACGCCGCGCGGCAAGTCGGCCTCGCGATCCTGGCGTCGCTCCAAGCCAATCTCGGCAGCTTGAGCCGGGTCAAACGCGTGATCAAATCGCTCGGCATGGTCAACGCCACGCCCGACTTCGAGAAACACCCGGCCGTGATCAACGGCTTCAGCGAGTTGTTCGCCGAGGTGTTCGGGCCCGATC